>NZ_VZZR01000129.1:0-13225 GCF_009650555.1 Pseudomonas sp. EMN2 | reverse complement strand
CATGAAGGAACCCCAGCCATGACCCCCCCTGTAGACATCGCCGTAGTAGGCGCCACCGGCGCAGTCGGTGAAACCCTCGTGCAGATCCTCGAGGAACTGTCCTTCCCGGTGGCCACCCTGCACCTGCTGGCCAGCATGGAATCGGCGGGCAGCAGCGTCATGTTCGCCGGCAAAAAGCTCAAAGTCCGTGAAGTGGACAGCTTCGACTTCAAGCAAGTGAAACTGGTGTTCTTCGCCGCCAGCCCCGCTGTCAGCCGCAGCTTCGCACCCAAAGCACAGCAAGCCGGCTGCACCGTTATCGACCTGTCCGGCGTGCTGGACGACGCCGTGGCGCTGGTACCGGAAGCCAACCCCGAACGCATCGCCGAACTGCCGCAGCCAGCCCTCGTCACCAGCCCCTGCGCAGGCGCGGTGGCACTGGCCGTGGCGCTGGCGCCCCTCAAAGGCTTGCTCGACATCGAGCGCGTTCAGGTCAACGCTTGCCTGGCCGTTTCGGCCCAGGGCAGGGAGGCGGTCAGCGAGCTGGCCCGGCAAACCGCCGAGCTGCTCAATGCGCGCCCGCTGGAACCGCGCTTCTTCGATCGCCAGGTGGCCTTCAACCTGTTGCCGCAGGTCGGCGCACCCGACGCGCAGGGCCACACCGCCGTCGAGCGGCGCCTGGTCAGCGAACTGCGCCAGTTGCTGGGCCTGCCTCAATTGAAGATTTCCGTGTCCTGCATTCAAGTCCCGGTGTTTTTCGGCGATAGCTTCAGTGTGGCGGTGCAGAGCGCTCGCCCGGTCGATCTGGGCGCTGTGAACGCCGCGCTCGAAGCGGCCGAGAGCATCGAACTGGTCGAACCAGGCGATTATCCGACGCCGGTAGGTGACGCAGTGGGCCAGGACGTGGTCTATGTTGGTCGTGTACGCCACGGGATAGATGAGGATGAACAGCTCAACCTCTGGCTGACCACCGACAATGTGCGCAAGGGCGCGGCACTCAACGCCGTGCAGGTGGCGCAATTGTTGATTAAACACATGGCGTAAAAGATACTGACCAGCAATTTTGTCCTGCACCACAACAGGGTTTTTGGGACGGTTCTTACAAGGGAAGAGTTCATGCTTCGAATTCGCAAACTGGTACTGGCCATCGCGGCAGCCTCGGCGCTGTCGTCCGGCGTGGCGAATGCCTTGGGGTTGGGGGAGCTGACCCTGAAGTCGGCACAGAACCAGCCGCTGGATGCCGAGATCGAACTGCTCGACGTGCGCGACCTCACCGCAACCGAGATGGCGCCGAGCCTGGCGTCGCCGGAAGAGTTCGCCAAGGCCGGGGTGGCATACCCGACCTACCTCGAAGACCTGACCTTCACCCCCGTGATCAACCCCAATGGCCGCAGCGTGCTGCGCGTCACCTCCAGCAAGGCGTTGCCGGAGCCGGTGGTCAAGTTCCTGGTCCAGGTGATGTGGCCGCAGGGCCGTCTGCTGCGCGACTACAGTGTGCTGCTCGACCAGGCCAAGGCCCAGGGCAGCCAGCCGTCCCAGGCCAACATCAACCCAGCGCAAAGCGCCGGCAGCTACACCACCAAACGCCGTGACACGCTGTGGCAGATCGCTGCGCGCAATACCCAGGGCGGCTCGGTCCAGCAGACCATGCTGGCGATCCAGGCATTGAACCCGGATGCGTTCATCGGCAACAACATCAACCAGCTCAAGACCGGGCAGGTGCTGCGCCTGCCCGATCAGCAGCAGGTGCAGAGCATTGCCCAGGGCGAAGCCAATCGTGAAGTGGCCGAGCAGTACGCCGCCTGGCGTGAAGGCCGGCGCCTGGGGCCGCGCGCCCGTCAGCTGGACGCCACCCGCCGTGGCCAGGCCGGCGAGGCCCCGGCGCGTATCGCCCAGGGCGACAACCTGCGCCTGGTGGCCCCCGGCGGCAAGGGCGCCGCTGGCCAGGCCAAGGCACTGAGCGACAAGCTCGCCGTGGCCCAGGAGAGCCTGGACACCAGCCGTCGCGACAACGACGAGCTGAAAAGCCGCATGGCCGATCTGCAGAGCCAGCTGGACAAACTGCAGCGGCTGATCGAACTGAAGAACGACCAGTTGGCACGCCTTGAAGCACAGGGCGCGGCACCGCAGGCACAGCCAGCTGAAGCTGCACCCGCGCAGCCAGCCCTCAATGCCCAGTTGACGCCCGCCGAACCTGTGGTGGCGCCAGCACCTGCTGCGGTCGATACCGCGCCGCAAACCACACCGGCCACCAGCGAAGCACCTGCTGCCCAAGAGCAGGGCGCGCTTGATCAGCTGATGGGCAACCCACTGCTGCTGGGGCTGATCGCCGGCTCGGCGTTCCTCGTCCTGTTGCTGTTGCTGCTGCTCCTGGCGCGCAAGCGCAAGGCCCAGCAGGAAGCTGAAAAACACCTGCGCATGGCGCGCGCCCTGTCTGAAGAAGGTGATCGCGCCCCAGACCTGGACCTGCCTTCGGACAGCTTCGACGGCCTGGACGTCTCGGCGCCCAGCGTCACCCTGTCGCCGGCGGTGGTCGCCGCCTCGGCGGCTGCGGCAACGGCTGCCGAGATGCCGGCACCTGCGCCAGCGCCTGCCGCGCCCGCAGTGGACCCGCGCGCCGCGCTGTTCGCCGAAGTTGATGAGAGCCTGGCCCGTGGTCGCCTGAACCATGCCGCCGACCTGCTGGAAGCCGCCGTCGCTTCCGAGCCGCAGCGCAGTGACCTGCGCCTGAAACTGATGGAAGTGTATGCCCGTCAGGGTGACCAGGATGCCTTTGCTGGCCAGGAGCGCAAGCTGGCGCCCGGCGAGCAGAATCAGGCCGAAGTCGCCTCGCTCAAGGAGCGCTTCCCGGCCATGCTCGGCGTCGCGGCGGTGGCGGCCAGTGCCGCAGCCCTGGCTGCCGAGCTGGACGAGCAATACGTCCAGGACCTGTTGCAGGACCCGGCGCCGGCTGCCGTCGAGGCCGAGCCTGAGCCGGTAGTGGAGCCCGAGGCCGTTGCCGAGGTCTTCCCGGAACCTGAGCCCGAGCCGGCCCCGGTTGCCGAAGACGACCTGGACAGCGCCTTCGACTTGAGCCTGGGTGATGACCTGCCGGAAGAAGATCCTCTCGATCTGGCTGCGCTGGAAGAGGCCGTGTCGGTTGCCGCGCAGCCACAGGCCGATGCTGCGCCTGCCTTCAGCGAAACCGATGCTGACGATGATTTTGAAGCCCTGTTGGCCCAGGCCCAGGCCCCGGAGCAGCCGCAGGGCATCGATGACCTGGCCGATTTCGACCTGGATGTGGGTGAGCCAGAGGCCTTGGCCAGCAGCGAGGAGCCGGCGGTGGATGTGGCGGCCGAGTTGGCGGCCTTCGAAGCCATGCCCGAGTTCGACCCGATCTCCGAACTGGAGCTGCCGGACGACTTCGACCTTTCGCTGTCGCTGGATGACGACTCGCCGGCGGCGCAGAAGTTTGCTTCCGAACTGGACGACGTCAACGCCGAGCTCGACAAACTGTCGCAAAGCCTCGATGCGCCAGACGATGCGCCACGCTTCACCGCCGAAGATGCCGCCCAGGAGCCGGAACCGCTGGATGACCTGGACTTCGACTTCTTCTCCGGTACCGACGAAGTGGCCACCAAACTGGACTTGGCACGGGCCTACATCGACATGGGTGACCATGACGGCGCTCGCGACATCCTCGACGAAGTGGTCAAGGATGGCGATGACGGCCAGCGTCAGGAAGCCAACGAGATGCTCTCGCGCCTGGTTTGATCGCTGAAACGATCGCGGGGCAAGCCCGCTCCCACGACAGCCCTGCAATGAGGCGGGCGTGGGAGCGGGCTTGCCCCGCGATCGTTTCGGCCACCGTGCGGTTTACCGTTATACTGCCCGCCTTTCCGTTTCATCATCAGGTTTCACGTTCTTGGACATCATCGACACCTCTGCCGCCGAATCCGCAGCCGAAGGCTTCACCCGCATCGCCCTGGGCGTGGAATACAAAGGCTCGCGCTACCGCGGCTGGCAGCGCCAGGCCAGTGGTGTGCCGAGCGTCCAGCAAGCGCTCGAGCAGGCGCTGTCGAAGGTGGCCAACGAACCGATCAGTGTGATCTGCGCCGGGCGTACCGACGCCGGGGTGCATGGCTGCGGGCAGATCGTGCATTTCGATACCCAGGCCGTGCGCGACGAACGCGCCTGGACCCTGGGCACCAACTTCAACCTGCCCCACGACATCAGCGTGGTCTGGTCCAGGCCGATGCCTGCGGATTTCCATGCCCGCTTCAAAGCCAATGCGCGGCGCTACCGCTATGTCATCTACAACGACCCGATCCGTCCGGCCCACCTCGCCGAAGAAGTGACCTGGAACCATCGGCCGCTGGATGTCACGCGCATGGCCGAAGCCGCGCAGTATCTGCTCGGCACCCATGACTTCAGCGCTTTCCGCGCCAGTCAGTGCCAGGCCAAGTCACCGGTCAAGCACATCCATCACCTGCGCGTTACCCGCCATGGCCAGATGATCGTTATCGATGTGCGTGCCACCGCCTTCCTCCATCACATGGTGCGCAACATCGCTGGCGTGCTGATGGCCATCGGTACCGGCGAGCGCCCGGTGGAATGGGCCCGCGAGGTGCTCGAGGGGCGCGATCGCCGCGCGGCCGGGGTGACCGCACACCCTTACGGGCTGTACCTGGTGAAGGTGGAGTACCCACCCGAGTACGAGCTGCCGCAGCGTTACATCGGCCCACACTTTCTCACCGGTTTCGAGGCGTTGCTGGACTGACGGGGCAAAGGTCATTTGCTACCATCGGCGCTTTCATCGATCACTCAAGGTTCGCTGTCCATGAGCAAGGTTCGCAGCAAGATCTGCGGGATTACCCGCATCGAGGACGCCCTCGCCGCTGTCGAGGCCGGCGCCGATGCCATCGGCCTGGTGTTCTATGAAAAAAGCCCGCGGGCCGTGGACGTGCGCAAGGCCCGGGCGATCGTCGAGGCGCTGCCGCCCTTCGTGACGACCGTGGGCTTGTTCGTCAATGCCTCGCGTTGCGAGCTGAACGAGATCCTCGAAGTCGTTCAACTGGACCTGCTACAGTTCCACGGCGATGAAAGCCCGGCGGACTGCGAGGGTTACCACCGTCCCTGGATCAAAGCCCTGCGCGTGCGCCCCGGCGATGACCTCGAGGCGGCCTGCAAACACTACGCCGGCGCCCGCGGCATCCTGCTGGACGCTTATGTACCCGGCATCCCGGGGGGAACCGGCGAAGCGTTCGACTGGTCCTTGATACCGCAACACCTGAGCAAACCGATCATCCTGGCTGGCGGCCTGTCGGCCGACAATGTCGCCCAGGCCATTCGCCAGGTGCGCCCGTACGCGGTGGATGTCAGTGGTGGCGTGGAGCAGGCCAAGGGCATCAAGGATGCCGCGAAGATCGAGGCTTTCATGCAGGCGGTGCGCCAGGCGTGATGGCGGATGTGACGGCTGGCCGCGCGCCATCGTCCATAGGTTTCGCAGCCCGGTGCTGCCAGGCCGCGCCTGCAAGGTAGCGGCCCGGGCCATCGGCGTAATTATTGGAGGTGGGGCGGTACATGGCGCAGTCATGGCCGGCTCATCGTCGTTTCAAAGCAGAATTTGAGCTCAAGGGCAGGGTGGGCAGGCAACGCCTCCCGCCAGCCACTACTGGAGAAAGAAAGCATGAGCAACTGGTTGGTAGACAAACTGATCCCTTCGATCATGCGTTCCGAGGTGAAGAAGAGCTCGGTGCCCGAAGGGCTGTGGCACAAGTGCCCGTCCTGCGAGGCCGTGCTGTACCGTCCGGAGCTGGAAAAGACCCTCGATGTCTGCCCCAAGTGCAACCACCACATGCGCATCGGCGCACGTGCGCGCATCGACATCTTCCTCGACCAGGACGGCCGTGCCGAGCTGGGTGCCGACCTGGAGCCGGTCGACCGCCTGAAGTTCCGTGACGGCAAGAAGTACAAGGACCGCCTGACCGCTGCCCAGAAGCAGACCGGCGAGAAAGACGCACTGATCTCCATGAGCGGTACCCTGATGGGCATGCCGATCGTGGTCAGCGCCTTCGAATTCTCCTTCATGGGCGGTTCGATGGGTGCCATCGTCGGCGAGCGCTTCGTGCGCGCCGCCAACTACGCACTGGAGCACCGCTGCCCGATGGTGTGCTTCTCCGCCTCCGGTGGTGCGCGCATGCAGGAAGCGCTGATCTCGCTGATGCAGATGGCCAAGACCTCGGCGGTGCTGGCGCGCCTGCGTGAAGAAGGTATTCCGTTTATCTCGGTGCTGACCGACCCGGTCTACGGCGGTGTGTCCGCCAGCCTGGCGATGCTTGGCGACGTGATCGTCGGCGAGCCCAAGGCACTGATCGGCTTCGCCGGCCCGCGGGTCATCGAGCAGACCGTGCGCGAGAAACTGCCAGAAGGCTTCCAGCGCAGTGAGTTCCTGCTGGAGCACGGCGCCATCGACCTGATCATCTCCCGTGACGAGCTGCGTCCGCGCCTGGCGCGCCTGCTGGCCCAGATGACCGGCCAGGCAACTCCGGCAGAAGCCCGTGAGGCGGCTGCGGTAGCGTGATGAGCCAGCGCAATCTGGGCGAGTGGCTCGCCTACCTCGAACAGTTGCACCCTACGGCCATCGACATGGGCCTGGAGCGTTCCCAGCAGGTGCTCGCGCGCCTGCAGTTGGGCAAGCTGGCGCCTCGCGTGGTGACGGTCACCGGCACCAACGGCAAAGGCTCCACCTGTGCTTTCGTGGCCTCGCTGCTGCGCGCCCAGGGGCTCAAGGTCGGGGTCTACAGCTCGCCGCACCTGTTGCGTTACAACGAGCGCGTGCTCATCGATGGCATCGAAGCCAGCGATGAGCAACTGTGCGAAGCCTTTGTCGCCGTCGAGGCGGCGCGCGGCGATACCTCGCTGACCTATTTCGAGATGGGTACCCTGGCGGCGTTCTGGCTGTTCAGCCAGTCGCAACTGGATGCCGTGGTGCTCGAAGTAGGCCTGGGCGGCCGGCTGGATACGGTCAATGTGGTGGATGCCGATATTTCGCTGGTCACCAGCATCGGTGTCGATCATGTCGACTACCTGGGCGACACCCGCGAATTGGTGGCTTTCGAAAAGGCTGGGATCTTCCGCCAGGGCAAGCCGGCCCTGTGCGGTGACCTGGACCCGCCGCAACCCTTGCTGGACAAGGCGCGTGAGCTGGCTTGTCCGTTGTTCCTGCGCGGGCGCGATTTCGACCTGGCCAGTACCGAGACCCACTGGCACTGGCGTGGCAGCAAGGCCGACGGTACGCAGCTCGAGTTGCGCGACCTGCCGTTGCTTGACCTGCCCATGGAGAACGCAGCGTTGGCCCTGCAGGCTTTTGCGCTGATGGGCCTGCCGTGGGATGAGGCGCTGGTGCGGCAGGCGCTGCTGGACACCCGTATCACCGGACGGCTGGATCGGCGCTCGCTGGTATTCAAGGGCAAGCGCGTTGAGTTGCTGCTGGATGTGGGCCACAACCCGCATGCGGCCGAGTATCTGGCGCGCCGCCTGGCGGCCCGCCCGCCGAAAGGTCGGCGCCTGGCTGTTTTCGGTCTGTTGGCCGACAAGGATCTGCAGGGTGTGATCGAGCCTTTGCAGGGCCTGGTTGGGCATTGGGCGGTGGCGCCGCTGGATACGCCGCGCAGCCGCCCGGCCGAGGAGCTGGCCAAGGCCTTGACGAACCTCGGTGCGACAGTGAAGTCTCACCCCAGCGTCGATGCTGCTCTCGAAGGGCAGTGTGCCCAGGCGACGGCGGATGACCAGATCCTGCTGTTCGGTTCGTTTTTCTGCGTCGGCGAGGCCCTGGCCTGGCTTGAACGGCAGGCCCCAGAGGATGGAGTAGATGGCAGTGCTGGATAAAGGGATGAAACAGCGCATGGTCGGTGCGCTGGTGCTGGTGGCGCTGGCGGTGATCTTCCTGCCGATGCTGTTCACCCGCGAGGACGAGATGCGTCAGGTGCGCGTCGAAGCGCCCCAGGCGCCAGCCATGCCGAGCCTGCCTCAGGTGCAGGTCGAGCCGGTGCAGGTGCCCGAGCCGCAAGCATTGCCGGAGCAGGCTGATCCAGCGCCGGTGGTGATCGATGAATCGACGGCGCCAGTTACCACGCCAAGCCAGCCCATTGCGCCAGTGCCTCAGGCTCAGGTGGCTGTTGCTCCCAAGCCGCAGACGCCGGTGCCGACACCAAAGGTCGAAACCCGTCCAGCACCTGCGCCCGCGCCGGCAGCTGCCCCGGCAGTAACGGCGGCGGCGAGCAAACCGGCCGCGCCAGGCAAGATTGACGTCAACGGCCTGCCGGTGAGCTGGTCGATCCAGCTGGCCAGCCTGTCCAACCGCGCCGGTGCCGAAAAACTGCAGAACACCCTGCGTAGCCAGGGCTACAACGCCTACATCCGTTCGACCGGTGGCATGAACCGGGTGTATGTAGGGCCGTTGATCGAGCGCGCCGAGGCAGAGCGCGTGCGTGACGTGATCAATCGCCAGCAGAATCTCAAGGGGATTCTGGTGCGCTTCCAGCCGGAGCGCGGCTGAAACCATCGCGGGGCAAGTCGCAGCGGGAGCAACTGTCTGCTATTGCCTGTGCTGGCCCTATCGCTGGCAAGCCAGCTCCCTCAGGTATGGCATTAGTTCTGAAGGTCAGGTGATCCCTGTGGGAGCCGGCTTGCCGGCGATAGGGCCTCGGCAGGCGCTACAGCCCGAACGGCAAGGCGCAAAGCTGTCCCTGGAGTCAGCCCGCAGCCCTTCAAACACCTGACATTCCGCTTACCCCAAGCCCGCCGCTCTGGTAAAATGCGCCGCCTCAAACGTCGGCAGGCAGCACCGTGGCATTTACCTGGGTTGATTGGGCGATCATCGCGATCATCGCCATTTCCTCACTGATCAGTCTCAAGCGCGGCTTCGTCAAGGAAGCCTTGTCTCTGGTCATCTGGATTGTCGCCGGGGCGCTGGCCTGGATGTTCGGTGGCTCGCTCTCGGTTTACCTCGAAAGCTACATCCAGACGCCTTCGATGCGCACCATCGCCGGCTGCGCCATTCTTTTCGTCGCCACCTTGCTGGTGGGGGCAATGCTCAACTTCCTCATCGGCGAGCTGATTCGCGTGACCGGGTTGTCCGGTACCGATCGCTTCCTCGGCACGGCCTTCGGCGCCGCGCGTGGGGCCTTGCTGGTGGTGGTGGCTGTCGGGCTGCTCAGCCTGGGGCCGGTACAACAGGATCCGTGGTGGCAGGAATCACGCCTGATACCACAATTTCTATTGGTAGCCGACTGGTCGAAAAACCTGATTCTCGGGTTCACCGGCCAGTGGATGTCCAGTGGGGTCAGCGCACCCGTTGACCTTCCGTTCAAGGAACAGCTGCTCGGGCCTGCAAAGCCCTGAGCGCTATTCACTCAAGTTTCATCAAAGTAGGGGTTGCGTCGCATGTGTGGCATCGTCGGTATCGTCGGTAAGTCGAACGTCAATCAGGCGCTGTATGACGCGCTTACGGTCCTCCAGCACCGCGGCCAGGACGCTGCCGGTATCGTGACCAGCCATGACGGCCGGTTGTTCCTGCGCAAGGATAATGGCCTGGTGCGCGACGTCTTCCAGCAGCGCCACATGCAGCGCCTGGTCGGCAACATCGGTATCGGTCACGTGCGTTACCCGACCGCCGGCAGCTCCACCTCGGCCGAGGCCCAGCCGTTCTATGTCAACTCGCCGTACGGCATCACCCTGGCGCACAACGGCAACCTGACCAACGTCGAGCAGCTGGCCAAGGAGATCTACGAGTCCGACCTGCGTCACGTCAACACCAACTCCGACTCCGAAGTGCTGCTGAACGTGTTCGCCCATGAACTGGCGGTACGCGGCAAACTGCAGCCTACCCAGGAAGACGTGTTCGCCGCGGTCTCCCACGTGCACAGCCGCTGCGTCGGGGGTTACGCGGTGGTGGCGATGATCACCGGCTACGGCGTCGTCGGTTTCCGTGACCCCAACGGCATCCGTCCGGTGGTGTTCGGCCAGCGTCACACCGACGAAGGCGTCGAATACATGATCGCCTCGGAAAGCGTCGCGCTCGACGTGCTCGGCTTCACCCTGATCCGTGACCTGGCGCCAGGCGAAGCGGTGTACATCACCGAAGAAGGCCAGCTGTTCACCCAGCAGTGCGCGAACAACCCCAAGCTGCAGCCGTGCATCTTCGAGCATGTCTACCTGGCCCGCCCGGACTCGATCATCGACGGCGTCTCGGTGTACAAGGCGCGCCTGCGCATGGGCGAGAAACTGGCCGAGAAGATCCAGCGCGAGCGCCCGGACCATGACATCGACGTGGTCATCCCGATCCCGGACACCAGCCGCACCGCCGCGCTGGAGCTGGCCAACCACCTGGGCGTGAAGTTCCGCGAAGGCTTCGTCAAGAACCGCTACATCGGCCGTACCTTCATCATGCCCGGCCAGGCCGCGCGCAAGAAATCGGTGCGCCAGAAGCTCAATGCCATCGAGCTGGAATTCCGCGGCAAGAACGTGATGCTGGTGGACGACTCGATCGTGCGCGGTACCACTTGCAAGCAGATCATCCAGATGGCCCGCGAAGCCGGCGCCAAGAACGTCTACTTCTGCTCCGCGGCCCCCGCGGTGCGCTACCCCAACGTCTACGGCATCGACATGCCGAGCGCTCACGAACTGATCGCCCACAACCGCACCACCGAACAGGTGGCCGAGTTGATCGGCGCCGACTGGCTGATTTACCAAGACCTGCCGGACCTGATCGAATCGGTCGGTGGCGGCAAGATCAAGATCGAGCATTTCGATTGCGCGGTGTTCAACGGTGAGTACGTCACCGGCGACATCGACGACGCCTACCTCGAGCGCATCGAACAGGCCCGTAACGACCTGGCCAAGGTGAAGACCCAGGCCGTCAGTGCGATCATCGACCTGTACAACAACTGACTTTGGGAGCGACGGCATGACGGATCAATGGGATGCCGGGCGACTGGACAGTGACCTCGAGGGTGTCGGTTTCGACACCCTGGCGGTCCGCGCCGGTCAGCACCGCACACCGGAGGGCGAGCACAGCGAAGCGCTGTTCCTGACCTCCAGCTATGTCTTCCGCACGGCCGCCGACGCTGCCGCGCGTTTCGCCGGCGAGACGCCGGGCAACGTCTATTCGCGTTACACCAACCCGACCGTGCGCGCCTTCGAAGAGCGCCTGGCGGCAATGGAAGGCGCTGAACAGGCCGTGGGTACCTCCACCGGCATGGCGGCTATCCTCGCCGTGGTGATGTCGCTGTGCAGTGCCGGCGACCATGTGCTGGTGTCGCAGAGCGTGTTCGGCTCGACCATCAGCCTGTTCGAGAAATACTTCAAGCGCTTCGGCGTGCAGGTGGACTATGTGCCGCTGGTCGATCTGAACGGTTGGGAGAAGGCCATCAAGGCCAATACCAAGCTGTTGATCGTCGAGTCGCCGTCCAACCCGCTGGCCGAGCTGGTGGATATCACCGCGCTGGCCGAGATCGCCCATGCCCGTGGTGCCATGCTGGTGGTGGACAACTGCTTCAGCACCCCGGCCTTGCAGCAGCCGCTCAAGCTTGGCGCCGACATCGTGTTCCATTCGGCCACCAAGTTCATCGACGGCCAGGGCCGTTGCATGGGCGGCGTGGTCGCTGGGCGCAGCGAACAGATGAAAGAAGTGGTGGGCTTCCTGCGCACCGCCGGCCCGACCCTCAGCCCGTTCAATGCCTGGATCTTCACCAAGGGCCTGGAGACGCTCAAGCTGCGCATGCGTGCCCATTGCGAGAGCGCCCAGCGCCTGGCCGAGTGGCTCGAGCAGCAGGATGGTGTGGAGAAGGTGCACTACGCCGGGCTGCCGAGCCATCCGCAGCATGAACTGGCCAAGCGCCAGATGAGCGGTTTCGGCGCGGTGGTCAGCTTCGAGGTCAAGGGTGGCAAAGAGGGCGCCTGGCGCTTCATCGATGCGACCCGGGTGATCTCGATCACCACCAACCTGGGCGACAGCAAGACCACCATCGCCCACCCGGCCACCACTTCCCACGGCCGTCTGTCGCCGCAGGAACGTGAAGCGGCAGGCATCCGCGACAGCCTGATCCGTGTCGCTGTCGGCCTGGAAGATGTGGCCGACCTGCAAGCCGATCTTGCCCGCGGTCTGGCGGCGCTGTGATCGACTGGAAGGGTGGCGAGCCTGGCCATAACGGCCGGGTGGCCCTGGTCACCGGTGCCGCGCGCGGCATCGGCCTGGGCATCGCTGCCTGGCTGATCTGCGAAGGTTGGCAAGTCGTCCTCAGTGACCTGGACCGTCAGCGTGGCGCCAAGGTGGCCAAGGCGCTGGGCGACAATGCCTGGTTCGTCAGCATGGATGTTGCCGACGAAGCCCAGGTCAGTGCCGGGGTGTCCGAGGTGCTCGGGCAGTTCGGCCGGCTGGATGCGCTGGTGAGCAATGCGGCCATCGCCAATCCGCACAACCAGACGCTGGAAAGCCTGTCGCTAAGCCAGTGGAACCGTGTGCTGGCGGTCAACCTCAATGGCCCGATGCTGCTGGCCAAGCATTGCGCACCGTACCTGCGCGCCCATGGCGGTGCCATCGTCAACCTGACCTCTACCCGTGCCCGGCAGTCCGAGCCGGATACAGAAGCCTATGCGGCAAGTAAAGGCGGGCTGATGGCGCTGACCCACGCCCTGGCGATGAGCCTGGGGCCGGAAATCCGCGTCAATGCCGTCAGCCCCGGCTGGATCGATGCCCGTGACCCGTCGCAGCGCCGTGCCGAGCCCTTGACCGAGGCCGACCATGCCCAGCATCCGGCGGGCAGGGTAGGGACGGTGGAGGATGTGGCGGCATTGGTTGCATGGCTGCTATCGCGCCAGGCAGGCTTCGTCACCGGCCAGGAATTCGTAGTCGATGGCGGCATGACTCGCAAGATGATCTACACCTGAGCTGTAAGTTATTGAGATACAAGAGAAAGGGCCGCAAGGCCCTTTTTTGTTGCCTGTGTCCCGTGGGAGCGGGCTTGCCCCGCGATGGGGTCGGCAGCAGCAGCCGGGATGCCCGCCTGGCCGCCTACTGTTTTTTTGCCCTTTTTTAAAAAAAATTCAATGGGGCTATTGACTTAGCATCGGTACCTGCGTAAATTTCGCGGCCTCAGCGAAGCAAACGCAACAAGCAACATCGCGGGGGTGATTAGCTCAGCCGGGAGAGCATCTGCCTTACAAGCAGAGGGTCGGCGGTTCGATCCCGTCATCACCCACCACT
>NZ_VZZR01000128.1:0-9357 GCF_009650555.1 Pseudomonas sp. EMN2 | reverse complement strand
TCAACGGCGTCGGCGGCCTGACCAAGACCGGCAGCGGCACCCTGACCCTGAATGGCACCAACGGCAACCTGGGCAACACCAACCTCAATGCCGGCACCCTGGTGCTCGGCAGTGCCAGCGCGCTTGGCCTCGGCCAGCTCAACGCGGCCGCCGGCACCACGCTGGACAGCAACACCGCGCTGAACATCGGCAACACCGTCAACCTCGGTGGCAACCTGACCATTACCGGCAGCAACGACCTGGGCCTGGGCGGCCTGGTTACCGGTGCCGGCAGCCTGACCAAGAACGGCGCCAGCAACCTGACCCTCAGCGGTGCCAACACCCTGACCGGTGGCGTGACCCTCAATGCCGGCACCCTGACTCTGGGCAACAACCAGGCGCTGGGCACCGGTACCCTCACCGTTGGCGGCGCTGCCAACCTGGCTACCCTCGGCGCGCTGACCGTGGCCAACCAGGTGTTGCTCAACGGCAACCTGAGCCTGACCGGCAACAACAACCTGGCGCTTAACGGCGTGATCAGCGGCGCCGGAGGCCTGAGCAAAACCGGCAGCGGCAACCTCACCCTCGGCGCCGCCAACACCTACCAGGGCACCACCACCCTGGGCGGCGGCACGCTGACCCTGGGCAACAACACCTCCCTTGGCCAGGGCAACCTGTCGGTGACCGGCAACAGCACCCTGGCCAGCATCGGTGTGCTGCAAGTGGCCAACGCCATCGGCCTTGGCGCCGGCACCACGCTCGGTGTCAATAACACCCAGGCGCTGACCCTCGATGGCGTGATCAGCGGCACCGGTGCCTTGAGCAAGCTCGGCAGCGGTCAGTTGATTCTCAACGGCAACAACACCTATAGCGGCGGCACCAGCCTGCAGGCCGGCAGCCTGCTGCTGGGCAATGCCGGCGCCCTGGGCAGTGGTGCGCTGACCGTCAACGGCGCCGCCGGCCTCGACACCAGCCTGGCGCTGGCGCTGGCCAACGCGATCAACCTGGCCGGGGGCAACCTCACCCTCGGCGGCAGCCAGGCGCTGACCCTCAACGGTGTGGTCAGTGGCACCAACAGCCTGATCAAGAACGGCGCCGCCAGCCTGACGCTCAACGGCAACAACACCTACAGCGGCGGTACCACGCTCAATGCCGGCACCCTGGTGGTCGGCAGCAACACCGCCCTGGGCACCGGTGCCCTGAGCACTGGCGCCAATACCAGCCTTGATGCCAGCGGCGCTGGCGTCACCCTGGCCAACGCCGTGCACCTGGGCGGCGTGCTCAATGTGCCGGGCAGCGCAGATCTCACCCTCAACGGCGTGGTCGATGGCGTCGGCGGCTTGAACAAGTCGGGCGCCGCCACCCTGACCCTCAATGGCGCCAACAACTACCTGGGTGGCACCACCCTGAACGCCGGCCAGCTGGTGGTCGGCAACGACAACGCGCTGGGGCAGGGCGCCCTGACCGTCGCCGGGGCCTCGACCCTGAGCGCCGGCAGCAACGTCACCCTGGCCAACAACGTCACCCTCAACGCCGGGCTGACCGTCGCTGGCGCCAACGACCTGACCCTCAACGGCGTGATCAACGGCACCGCCGGGCTGACCAAGAACGGCAACGGCAACCTGACCCTCAACGGCAACAATGGCTTCCAGGGCGGCCTCCAGCTCAATGCCGGTCGCCTGACCGTGGGCAGCAGCGGCGCCTTGGGCACCGGCACCCTGTCGGTCACCGCCGACGCCACCCTGGCCAACGGCGCGCCCATGGCCCTGGGCAACACCATCGCCCTGAGCAACGGCGCCAACCTGACCGTCGAAGCCGCCAATGCGCTGATCCTGAGCGGCGACCTTGGCGGCAGCGGCAACCTGATCAAGACCGGTGTCGATGACCTCACCCTGGTCGGCGTCAAGACCTTCACCGGCGACGTCGATATCCAGGCCGGCTCCATCACCACCCTTGGCAGCGGCGTGCTGGCCAACGTCGACACGCTCAATGTCGGCGCCAGCGGCCAGCTCAACCTCAATGGCAACGCCAGCCTCGGCAGCCTGACCGGCAGCGGCCAGGTCGATATCGGTATCGGCAGCGTCCTGAGCCTGGGCAGCAACAACCTCAGCAGCACCTTCGCCGGCGGCCTCAACGGCCTCGGTGGCCTGACCAAGGTCGGCACCGGCACCCTGACCCTGACCGGCACCGGCAACCTCGCCGACAACACCCAGGTCAATGCCGGCACCCTGAAGATCGATGGCACCCTGGGCAGCAACCTGCTGACCGTCGGCAACGGCGCCACCCTCACCGGCAGCGGCACCGCCAACGCCACGGTGGTCATCAGCAACGGCGGCCACTTGGCCGGGCAAAGCGGCAGCACCCTGGGACTCGGCTCCCTCGTGCTCAACAGCGGCTCGATCGTCGACGCCGGCCTCGGCTCGCCCGCCACCGGTGGTACCGCACTGTTCAACGTCGGCGGCAACCTGACCCTCGACGGCACGCTCAACGTCAGCAACATCGGCGGTTTCGGCAACGGCGTGTACCGGATCTTCGACTACACCGGCTCACTCACCGACAACGGCCTGGACTTCGGCAACCTGCCGTTTGGCTTCGGCCTTGGCGACCTGAGCCTGCAGACCAGCCTGGCCAACCAGGTCAACCTGCTGGTCAGTGCCAGTGGCCAGAACATCCTGTTCTGGGATGGCAACAACACCACTGCCAACGGCCAGGTCGATGGCGGCGCCGGCACCTGGAACGCCGGCAGCAACAACTGGACCGACCTCAACGGCACCACCAACAGCGCCTGGAACGGCAGCTTCGCGGTGTTCCAGGGCACCGCCGGCGATGTCACCGTGGTTGGCCCGCAAGCCATCAATGGCATGCAGTTCGTCAGCAACGGCTACCGCCTGCTGGGCGGTGCCGGCGGCGTGCTGAACCTGGTCAACGGCAGCAGCGGCGACACCAGCGTGCGCGTCGACCCGGGTGCCATCGCGACCCTCGACGTGACCCTGGCCGGCAGCGGCAAGCTGAACAAGCTCGACACCGGCACCCTGGTGCTCAATGGCAGCAACAGCTACAGCGGCGGCACCAGCCTCAGCGGTGGCACGCTGATCGTCGGCAGCAACACTGCCCTGGGCAGCGGCGTGCTGAGCACCACGGCAGGCACCACCCTGGACAGCAACAAGACCGTGGCGCTGAGCAACGCCATCAGCCTGGCCGGGCCGTTGAACATCGCCGGCAGCAACGACCTGGCGCTCAATGGCGACATCAGCGGCACCGGCGGCCTGGTCAAGGCCGGTAGCGCCAGCCTGCTGCTGGCCGGCAACAACAGCTACAGCGGCAGCACTGCGCTCAACGCCGGTACGTTGATCGTCGGTTCCAACACGGCGCTGGGCAGCGGCGCGCTCAATGCGGCTGCCGGAACCAGCCTGCAGAGCAGCCAGGCCGTGACGCTGGCCAACAACGTCAACCTGGCCGGCCTGTTCAACGTGCTGGGCAGCAACGACCTGACCCTCGGCGGCACCCTGGCGGGTGCCGGGCAACTGGTCAAGAGCGGTACCTCGGTGTTGACGCTCGCTGGCGCCAATACCTACAGCGGGGGTACCGAGCTGCAGGCGGGCACCCTGGTGGTCGGCAACAACGCAGCGCTCGGCAGTGGTGGCCTGAGCGTCACCGGCAACGCCAACCTCGACAGCAGCAGCGCGGTCACCCTGGGCAACCCGGTGGCCGTCAGCGGCACGCTGAACGTGCTGGGCAGCAACGACCTGCAACTGGCCGGGGTGCTCAGCGGCAACGGCACGCTCAACAAGAGCGGCCTGGCCGACCTGACCCTGTCGGGCAACAACACCTTCAGTGGCATCATCAACCTGCTCGCCGGCAGCCTCAGCACCATCGGCACCACGGCCCTGGGCACCCAGAGCGAGCTCAATGTCAGCAGCGGCGCCACTCTCAACCTGGACGGCAACACCACCCTGGGCGATATCGGCGGCAGCGGCGCCATCCAGATCGCCGCAGGCAACAGCCTGGGCGTGCAGGGCGGCCTGTTCGCCGGTGACATCAGCGGTACCGGCACCCTGAACAAGCTGGGCAGCGATACCCTGACCCTCAGTGGCAGCAACAGCCACAGCGGCACCACCAACGTCCAGGCCGGTGGCCTGGTGGTCAACGGCAGCCTGGCCAGCAACTCGGTCACCGTTGCCAGCGGCGCTACCCTGGGCGGCAGCGGCAGCCTTGGCGGAACGGTGGGGGTGGCTAACGGCGGTACCCTCAGCGCCGCCAGTGGCAGCACCCTGAATGTCGGCAACCTGATGCTCGGTAGCGGCGCCAACTTCAATGCCGCCCTCGGTGCGCCGGTCGGCAGTACCCCGCTGGTCAACGTGGCCAACAACCTGACCCTCGGCGGCACGCTCAACATCACCGACATCGGTGGCTTCGGCGCCGGGGTGTACCGCTTGTTCGCCTATGGCGGCAGCCTGGTCTACAACGGCCTGGCCATCGGCAGCACACCGGTACCCGCCAGCGACCTGACCGTGCAAACCGCCATCGCCAACCAGGTCAACCTGGTGGTCGGCGGGGCCAGCAACCTGTTGTTCTGGGATGGCAGCCAATCCGTACCCAACGGCGTGATCGACGGTGGCAGCGGCACCTGGGATGCCACCAACACCAACTGGACCGACGCCAACGGCGTGCTCAACACCCCATGGAACGATACCTTCGCGGTGTTCCAGGGCAACGCTGGCACCGTCACTGTGAACGGCACCCAGACCATCGGCGGCATGCAGTTCGTCACCGACGGCTATGTACTCAATGGCGGCGCCGCCGGCGAGCTGCTCACCACCGGCACCACCAACCTGCGGGTCGATAGCGGCGCCACGGCCACCCTCAACGTCGCCCTCAATGGCACCGGCAGCATCGCCAAGTACGACACCGGCACCCTGGTGCTCAACGCCGCCAACGGCTACAGCGGCGGCACCGCGCTCAACGGCGGCACCCTGGTAGTGGGCAACAACAGCGCCCTGGGCAGCGGCGTGCTGACTGCGGCTGCCGGCACCACGCTGGACAGCAACACCGCCGTCACCCTGGCCAACAATGCCGTGCTCAACGGCGCCCTGGCCATTGGCGGCAGCAACGCCCTGGAACTGGCCGGCAACCTCAGTGGTGCAGGCGGCCTGGTCAAGAATGGCAACGCCCAGCTCACCCTCAGTGGCAGCAACAGCTACACCGGCGGCACCCTGATCAACGCCGGCAGCGTGGTGGGCGACAGCGACAGCCTCAAGGGCGCCATCGTCAACAACGCCGCACTGACCTTCGAGCAGAACGCCAACGGCAGCTACACCGGCAACCTCACCGGCACCGGCACCCTGACCAAGGCCGGCACCGGCGAGCTGCTGCTCACCGGCAACAACGGCCTCACCGGCGCCACCAACGTCAACGCCGGGCGCCTGGTGGTCAACGGCCGCCTCGACAGCGCCACGGTCACGGTCGCCACCGGCGCCAGCCTGAGCGGCAGCGGCACCCTGGCCGGTGCGGTGCAGATCCAGAACGGCGCCACCCTCGCCGCAGGCCCCGGCAGCACGCCGTTGTCGGTGGGCAGCCTGAGCCTGGCCTCGGGCAGCGCGCTGGACTTCAGCCTCGGCGCGCCGAATGCCGCCACCACGGTGGTGCAGGTGGCCGGCAACCTGACCGTCGACGGCACCCTCAACATCACCGATGCCGGTGGCTTCGGCCCAGGGGTGTACCGCCTGTTCAGCTATGGCGGCACGCTGACCGACAACGGCCTGGTGTTCGGCGCCATCCCCGGCAGCGTAGTCCTGGGCGACCTGAGCCTGCAGACCGCCATCGCCAACCAGCTCAACCTGGTGGTGCAGGGCGCCGCCGGTTCGCTGCAGTTCTGGAACGGCAGCCAGACCACCCCCAACGGCAGCATCGGTGGCGGCAGCGGTACCTGGGACTCGGCCACCAACTGGACCAACTCCACCGGCACCACCAGCGATAACTGGGGCGCGCAGTTCGCCGTGTTCGGTGGCCAGGCCGGCACCGTGACCGTGGCCGGCAACCAGGCCTTTACCGGCATGCAGTTCCTCACCAATGGCTATCAAGTGGTGGCCGGCAACAATGGCAGCCTGACCGCCACCAACGGCAGCGGCGGTGCCCTTGCGGCGGTGCGTGTCGATGCCGGCGCCACGGCGCTGATCAGCGCGCCGCTGGTAGGTACCGGCGGTATCGAGAAACTCGACTCGGGCACCCTGATACTGGCCGGCGCCAACACCTACAGCGGCGGCACCACGGTCAGCGGCGGTACCCTGATGGGCGACACCACCAGCCTGCAAGGCAACATCCTCAACAACGCCAGCCTGGTGTTCGCCCAGGGCGCCAATGGCACCTTCAATGGCAGCCTGACCGGCACCGGCACCACCACCAAGACCGGCGCAGGCACCTTGCTGTTGACCGGCAACCAGGCCTTCAGCGGCGCTTTCAACGTCAACCAGGGTGTGTTGGAAGTGGGCAATGCCGCCAACCCCGGTGCCAACCTCGCGGCGCAGGTCACCGTGGCCAATGGCGCTGCGCTGACCGGTACCGGCACGGTGGCCAGCCTGGTCAACCAGGGCACGGTGATGCCAGGCAAGGGCGGTGAACTCACCGTCACCGGCAACTTCACCAACGCCGCCAGCGGCAGCCTGCTCGTCGATGTCAGCGGCAACCCCACCAGCTACCTCGACGTCGGCGGCACCGCCAACCTCGGCGGCAGCCTGCAGGTGGTCAACCTGGCCGGCTTCAGTGGCAGTGGCCAGTACAACGTGGTCACCGCCGCGGGCGGGATTACCGGTACCTTCGCCGGCACCAATCTGAGCAACTCGGCGTTCCTCAACAGCGCCGTGGCCTATGGCGCCAACCAGGTGACCCTGTCGCTGAGCCGTAACGGAACCGGCTTTGCCGGGGTCGCGTACACCGGCAACCAGCGTGGCGTGGGCACCGCCCTCAGCGCCCCAGGCGCGCCGGCCGAGTTGATCGGCAATATCCTGCCGATGAGCGCTGCGCAGGCCCGGGCGGCGTACGACAGTCTGTCCGGCGAGATCCACGCCAGCACCGCCAGCGTGCTGATCGAAGACTCGCGCTACGTGCGCGAAGCGGTCAACGACCGCCTGCGCCAGGCCGACTGCACCCGCCAGGACGACCCACGCCGCACCCTGGCACCCACCGCCAACCAGCAGCTCACCAGCGAAGGTTGCCAGGGCCAGGCCGTCGGCTGGATCCGCGCCCTTGGCGGTTGGGGCGACTTTGATGGCAGCAGCAACCACGCCAGTGTCGATCGCGAGCTGCAGGGCTTCATGCTCGGCGTCGACCGGGCGCTGGACGAGCAGTGGAAGGTCGGTGTTGCCGCCGGCTACACCAACTCCAGCATCGATGCGCACCAGCGCCGTTCGGATGCTTCGGTCGACAGCTACCACCTGAGCACCTACCTGGGTTACCAACTGGACGCCTTCGCCGCCCGCCTGGGCGTGGCCTACAGCTGGCACGACATCGACACCAAGCGTGACGTCGAGGTGGGCGCCTACAACGACCGCCTCAAGGCCAAGTACAAGGCACGCAGTGCTCAGGTGTTCGGCGAAGTGGGCTACGCCATCGACGCCGGTGGCATTGCCCTGGAGCCGTTCGCCGGGCTGGCCTACGTCAACTATGACAGCGATGACGCCCATGAGAAGGGCGGGGCAGGGCGGCTGGAGGGCAGCGTCGACCAGGACGTGACCTATTCGACCCTGGGCGTGCGCGCCGGCAAGCGTATCGAGCTGGCCAACGGCACCGCCATCACCCCACGCGTGTCGGTGGGCTGGCGGCATGCCTTCGGCGACACCGAGCCTGACGCCGACCTGCGCTTTATCGACGGCGGGGCAGGCTTCAGCACCTCGGGCGTGCCGATTGCCAAGGATGCGGCGGTGGTCGAGGCCGGGCTGGACCTGGCGGTGGGCGAGAGTGGCAAGCTGGGCATCGGGTATTCCGGGCAGCTGTCGAACGATGCGCGTGACCATGGGGTGACGGTGAGCTTCAGCATGGGGTTCTGAGTGGGGTGCTGAACCATCGCGGGGCAAGCCCGCTCCCACGTTCCTGAGTTACCTCCAAGGTTTGGGTTGATGTCCAACCCATGGAGCCAGCTCAGGAACGTGGGAGCGGGCTTGCCCCGCGATCAGTCTGGACTGTGTACGACATTTCCGAATTTGAAACCAAATACTTCAATCGGCCAGCGCTTGGGACCTATCCTACGCGCCTGTCGGAAGGCTCTGCATTGGCTGGGAAATACCTCGGGGGTAACGTCGCTGGGTCGTCACATTTGGCGACCGGGTGTGAGAAGCCCGTGGTGTTTTCAGTAGCAGGCCGCCTGTCATGGCAGCCGTGCGCGTGCAGACTTCGGTCTGGCCGTGGTGCTCTGAACACGGTCTTCTCACCTCGCGTACGGCTGCCACCCTTGTCTGTGAGAAGGATGTCGGTGGTTGCTCATGAAAACTACTTTCAGAGAGTGACAACTATGAAAAAGATCGTCCCCGATCCACCGTATCCGATTCCGTTCATCAGCATCATCAACGACCTCACCGCCGAGCAGGCCATGGCCCATGCCGCCACGTTGATGGAAACCCTCGTCGATACCGTCCACGCCTACGCCGATTGCCCTCCCGAGCTGCATTCGGACATCCTGCTGGACAACGCCTCGGTCCTCACGCAACTGGTGATCGCCCTGATCAACCACGCCAAATCCAAGAGGGCCGCCCCATGAGCGATAAAAGCCTCTACGGCCCGACCGAGGGCAGCACCACCTGCCTGGACCTGTTCTGCATCAAGCCGGGCATCCCGTTCGAACATGCCTTCGGCGAGTTGTCCGCGCTGCTTGGCTGCATCAGGCACCTGACCACCGAAGCTGAAATGGAGGGTGACCTCCTGGCCGGCAGCGCCGCGCGGATCCTGAGCGGGTTGGCCAAGGGGCTGATCGATGACATGGAGTCGGGGATGAGCCAAGGCAAGTAAACCCATCACTTATCGAGACTGCCGGGCAGTCTCGATGTGCCAAGGTCGTGACGCTGTATCGTGGTGGCGCTGCTGCCGTTGCACTGGGCTTGTGAATGGGATGCCAGGTGGGCGTGACCTTCTAATACATAACAACCCACTGTTGCGGAGGACTGTTCTCCAGAACAAGGCATGTTCGAGTGAGTGTTCTGATGTTGCTGTAGGAGGTTTCTTGATCCGCTTCCGGTGCCGTCGGAGGCGTCATCAAGCTGCTAGCGTTCGGCGTTTTCTGCGTACAAAGGAAAGGCCGCATGACCCGTAACTCTTTCAAGGGCATCGCCGCAGGTGGCCGCCCATGACCTATCGCATCGTGATTTTCGGCAAGGGGCAGGGCCTGGTGGG
>NZ_VZZR01000018.1:0-140227 GCF_009650555.1 Pseudomonas sp. EMN2 | reverse complement strand
GGAGCGGGCTTGCCCCGCGATGAGGCCAGCCCAGACAACCTCACTGCTTGATCGGGCCTCATCGCGGGGCAAGCCCGCTCCCACGGTTGCCATGCATGCAATCTCCACACAATCTCCACATTCCCTCCCTGAGGGCTCCACGCAGCGGGCAGACACTGGCTCCATCGCACACGGAGCCTCACCCATGAACAAGACCCTCGGATTCAAGCTCGGCACCATCGCCGTACTGATCCTGCTGTTGCTCATCCCGCTATTCATGATTGGCGGCCTCATCGACGAACGGCAGAGCCTGCGTGACGATGTGTTGCGCGATATCGCCCGCAGTTCCAGCTTCGAGCAGCAGATCAGCGGCCCGATGGTGGTAGTGCCCTACCGCAAGTACGAACGCCGCTGGATCGAAAAGGACGGCCAGAGCGTTCAGGAAACCTACACCCTCAATGGCAACCTGTACTTTCTGCCGGAAACCATGGATGCCGACATCGGCGTGGAGACCGAGCTGCGCGCCCGTGGCATTTACCAGGCCCGGCTGTTCCACGCCAAGGGCAGCATCAAGGGCCGTTTCAAGCTGCCCGAGCGCTGGGGCATCGACAAGGACTACGACGACTACCGCTTCGACAAGCCGTACCTGGTGGTGGGCATCAGCGATATCCGCGGCATCGAGAGCGGCCTGGAGCTGAAGTTCGACGACCAGCAACTGGCCTTCGAGGCCGGCACCGGATTGGACTGGATGCGCGCCGGCGTGCATGTGCCGCTGCCGCAGCTCGATGGCCAGCAGGCACGGGCCTTCGACTACGGCTTTGACATCGCCCTGCAGGGCACCGGCCAGCTGCATGTGCTGCCGGTGGGCCGCAGCAGCAGCGTGGCCATGCGCGCCAACTGGCCGCACCCCAGCTTCATCGGCAGCTACCTGCCGACCCGTCGCGATATCGACGACACCGGCTTCACCGCCCACTGGCAGACCTCGTTCTTTGCCACCAACCTGGAAGACGCCCTGGACCAGTGCGTCAGCCCGCAGACCTGCAACGTGTTCCTGGGCACCACCTTCGGCGTGAGCTTCGTCGACCCGGTGGACCAGTACCTCAAGAGCGAGCGGGCGATCAAGTATGCGCTGTTGTTCATCGCCCTGACCTTTGCCGGCTTCTTCCTGTTCGAGGTGCTCAAGGGCCTCAGCGTGCACCCGGTGCAATACATCCTGGTGGGCGTGGCCCTGGCGTTCTTCTACCTGTTGCTGCTGTCGCTGTCGGAGCACCTGGGCTTTGGCCTGGCCTATGGGCTGTCGGCGTCGGGATGTGTGCTGCTGATCGGCTTCTACCTGGCGCATGTACTGCGCAGCCTGGGGCGCGGGGTGGGCTTTGCGGCGGGGCTGGCGGCTCTGTACGGCATGCTCTATGGGCTGCTCAGCGCTGAGGACTATGCGCTGCTGATGGGCTCGCTGCTGTGCTTTGGTTTGCTTGGGGTGTTCATGGTGCTGACCCGCCGGCTGGACTGGTCGCGGGTGGGGAGGTTGGGATGAGGGAGGATAGAGAGGTGGGGCGGTGGTTGGCCGTTAAAATTGGAATGCTGTTTCCTGTAACACCGAGGTGAGGCCTTCGCGGGTAAACCCGCTCCCACAGGATCTGTACTGTACCTGTGGGAGCGGGTTTACCCGCGAAGAGGCCCTTCAGCCTTGCGGCGCAGTGGCTAGCATCGACGCCCGCTGGCTGACCTCGGCATACCACGCCGCCAACCCAGGCTGCTGCTCACGCCAGCCAAACTCCGGCTGGCGCAGATCCAGATACCCCAGCGCACAAGCCACGCCAATGGCCGCAAGGTCGAACCCCGAGGCCAGCTCCGCCAGGTGCTCCTGTTCAAGATTGGCCAGGCTGCGGCGAATCTTCTCGCTCTGGGCTTCGACCCAACCCGCCCACTGCTTGTCCGCCGGGCGCAGGAAGGTTTCATAGCGGGTACCCACCGCGGCATCCATGATCGCGTCAGCCTGGGAGGCCAGGGTCAGCCGGCGCCAGCGCGCCGAGCCCTCGCGGGGCAGCAGCGGGTTGCCGACGTGGCGGCTGTCGAGGTACTCGCAGATCACCCGGCTGTCATGCAGCACACTGCCATCGTCCAGGCGCAGGGCCGGGATCTTGCCGATCGGGTTGCCCTGGTTGAGCTGCTCGTCGCCGCTTACCGGGCTGATGTTCACGCCTTGCAGGGTGACGTCGCCCAGTTGCCCGGTCTCGTGCAGCACCACCATGACCTTGCGCACGAACGGCGACAACGGCGAATGGAACAGGATCATGGCTCAGTTACCTTGCAGGCTGGGTGGCAGGCACACGCCCAGGCCGCCGATGCCGCAATAGCCGTCGGGGTTCTTGGCCAGGTACTGCTGGTGGTAGGCCTCGGCGAAGTACACGGTCGGTGCCTGGGCGATCTCGGTGGTGATCTCGCCGAAGCCGGCCTTGCCCAGTTCGGCTTGGAAGGCTTCGCGGCTGGCCTTGGCTTCTTCGAGTTGCTGCGGCGAGGTGCAGTAGATGGCCGAGCGGTACTGGGTGCCGATGTCGTTGCCCTGGCGCATGCCCTGGGTCGGGTTGTGCAGCTCCCAGAACATCGCCAGCAGTTCGCGGTAGCTGACCTTGTTCTTGTCGAACACCACCAGCACCACTTCGGTGTGGCCGGTCAGGCCCGAGCAGACTTCTTCGTAGGTGGGGTTGGGGGTGAAGCCGCCGGCGTAGCCGACCACGGTGCTGACCACGCCTTCGCGCTGCCAGAAGCGGCGCTCGGCGCCCCAGAAGCAGCCCAGGGCGAAGATGGCGAAGTCGATGTCGCCTTCGAAGAACGGGCCGAGCAGCGGGGTGCCTTCGAACACGTAGTGGAACTCGGGCAGGGTCATCGGGGTTTCGCGGCCAGGCAGGGCCTGTTCTGCGGTGGGCAGGACGTTTTTGTTCACCAGGATTTCCGAACGCAGGGTCATGGCCGTTCCTCTGTGTTTTTTCAGTGGGATAGGTGTTGGCCCTATCGCGGGGCAAGCCCGCTCCCACGCCGATTGAGATTCTGGCGTGGGAGCGGGCTTGCCCCGCGATAGGGCCCGAATGGCTTCTATAGTGCCCGAGGTTTAGGCCGCTGTCAGGCCAGCGGCCCACGCGGATAGCGGCGCAGCTTTTCGGTCAACTCGCGCCCGGGAATCGGCCGGTCGAACAGGTAACCCTGGCCGACGTCGCAGCGGTGCCTGCGCAGGAACGCCAGCTGCTCCGGCGTCTCGATGCCCTCGGCGACCACTTTGAGCTTGAGGTTGTGGGCCATGGCCACCACCGCCGAGGTGATCTCCATGTCGTCCTGGTTGTCGGGGATCTCGTTGATGAAGCTGCGGTCGATCTTGATGATGTCGATCGGGAATTTCTTCAGGTAGCTCAGCGACGAGTAACCGGTGCCGAAGTCGTCCATGGCCAGGGTCAGGCCCAGGGCCTTGAGCTCGTCGAGCTGGCGGTGGGTGTCTTCGCTGGCTTCGAGCAGCAGGCCTTCGGTCAGCTCCAGCTCCAGCAGGTGAGGCGGCAGCGCCTCTTCCTTGATGATGCTGCCGATCGAGCTCACCAGCTCCGGGTCGGAGAACTGCTTGGGCGACAGGTTGATGGCCACGTGCAGGTTGCCCATGCCGGCCTCGCGCAGCTCCAGGCTCATGCGGCAGGCCTGGCGCACCACCCACTTGCCGATGGGGATGATCAGGCCGGTTTCTTCGGCCACGCTGATGAACTGGTCGGGGCGGATCATGCCGCGCTCCGGGTGGTTCCAGCGCAGCAGTGCCTCGAGCCCGAGCAGGCGGCCGCTGCGCAGGCACAGCTTGGGCTGGTAGAACACTTCCAGTTCGTTCTGGGTCAGCGCCCGGCGCAGGTTGTTCTCGACGAACAGCTTGTAGCTGGCCTCGGCATTGAGCACTTCGGTGAACACCTGCACCTGGTGCTTGCCGTTGGCCTTGGCCTTGTGCAGGGCCAGGCCTGCGTTCTTCATCAGGGTGGCCGGGTCGCTGCCGTGCAGCGGTGCGCAGGCCAGGCCCACGGAGGCGGTGACGTTGATCAGCTGGTTGTCGACGAACATCGGTTTGTCGAGGGTGCGCAGCAACTGGTGGGCCACGCCCTGGCCGTCTTCGAGGGAGGTGTCGTCGAGCAGCACGGCGAATTCGTTGCTGGCGAAGCGCGCCAGGCTGCCGCCGCTGCTCAGGCTGTTGCGCAGGCGCCGGGCCAGGCTGATCAGCAGCTTGTCGCCGGTCTGGTGGCCGAGGCTGTCGTTGATCCGCTTGAAGTTGTCGATGTCCACCAGCAGCAGGCAGATCGGGCTGCTGCTGTCGCGGGCGAAGCGCTCGTCGAGGTTGCGGATGAACGCCGGGCGGTTGCCCAGGTTGGTCAGGTTGTCGGTGTAGGCCAGGCGCTCGATGCGTTGTTGCGCCAGCTTGGTCTGGGTGACGTCTTCGTAGATGCCGATGTAGTGCGTCAGCTCGCGGTTGTCGCCGTACACCTTGGAGATCGACAGCTGGCCCCAGTAAGGCTCGAGGTTCTTGCGCCGGCTCTTGAACTCGCCCTGCCAGCTGTTGCCCATGGCCAGGCTGGAGGGGGAGTCGAACAGCAGCTCGCTCAGGTTTTCCAGCGCCGGCAGCTCGGCCAGGTGGTGGCCCTGGACTTCCTCGGTGCTGTATTGGGTGATGGCGGTGAAGCTGGGGTTCACGTACTCCACCACGCCGTCGCGGTTGACCAGCAGGAAGGCGCTGGCGCTCTGCTCCACGGCGCGCTGGAACAGGTGCAGCGCGCTGGCGGCGGTGCGCCGGTTGTGGTTGTTGATCACTTGCGCGAATTGGTCGGCCAGCTCGCCGGCAAAGGCGATCTCGTCCGACTGCCAGGCCCTTGGCCGGCCGGTCTGCTCCAGGCACAGCACCCCCACCACCTGGCCGTCGATGCGGATGCTGGCATCGAGCATGGCGTTGTCGTCGGTGGGGTAGAGCAGCTCGGCCATTTCGCGGGTGCGCGGGTCGTGGCTGGCGTTGTGGGCATCGATGGCGCGGCTGGCGTGCAGGGCTTCGAGGTAGTCGGGGAAGCGGCTGGCGTCGATCGGCGCGGGCAGGCGGTGCAGCCGCTCGTGGTGGTACCAAGCGCTGATCGGCTCCAGGCGTTGATCGTGCAGGTACCAGATGCTGGCGCAGTCGACCTTGTAGATCTCGCAGGCGCTCTGGGTGATCAGTTCGGCGGCTTCGAGCAGCGAGTTGCCGATGCTGTAGCGCTGGCGGGCCAGGCGCAGGATCAGGTCCTGTTGGGCACGCACCCGCTCCAGGTGTTCGAGCTGTTCCTGCTGGGCGCGCTGATTGAGCTGCAGGGCCAGTTGCAGGCGGTTGTTGCGGGACTCGAGATCGTTTGCGTCGAGATCTGGGGAGTCGTCTTGCTGGTCGTCCATCACCGTCAGGTAGCCACGCAGCAGCTGGCGGTTGTGCTGCTTGTAGCTTTCGCCCGCTTCCAGCAGGCGCAGCGGCGTGGGGCCGGCGTGCAGGGTATAGCGCACGCGGTAGTGGCCGCGTCGGGCCAGTTGCAGCTGGATCTCGTCGTGCAGTTTGTAGCGTGCCTCCGGCTCCATGAGGCTGGCGTAGGGCGAGCCGATCAAGGCGCAGAGTTCGGCGGCGGCCAGGCCGAATTGCCGCTCGCAGGCGGGGTCGACGTAGAGCATGGCCCAGCTGGCTTCGTTCAGCCGTTCGAAACGCAGCATGCCGAGCCGCGAGGGCACGGGGAGCTGCGTGACGACCTCGGCCGCCACTCGGCTGGCGGCATCGGGTTGGCTTTTCATCGAAGACTCGCTTGAACAGGGAGCGCCGCCTGGAACGCGGCGCATCGGGCAAGGTTGCATCATGTCCCGTGGGCTGGCAAGCGGCCATACGGGATGCTGTGTGCAGGTTGTCGGCAAAACAGATGAAATCTGAAGCAAGGCGCAGTTTTAAGCGTGGGAGCGGGCTTGCCCCGCGATTACCTATCCCCGGGCGCTACGATTGAGGGCTGGTATCGCAATCGCGGGGCAAGTCGCATCGGCGCACCGCCGCTCCCACGTTTCAGGTCGCTGAAACGCTTCGAACAGGCAAAAAAAGCCCCGCCAATTGGCGGGGTTGAGGTACGAGCGTGGCAGCTCGAAAGGGGTGCCTGCCTTCCCGAGGGAAGGCAGGCAAACAGCGGGTTACAGCAGCATGGTGCGGATGTCGCCCAGCACGTCGCCCAGGCGCTTGGTGAAGCGCGCGGCGGCGGCGCCGTTGATCACACGGTGATCGTAGGACAGCGACAGCGGCAGCATCAGCTTGGGCTGGAAGGCCTTGCCATCCCAGACCGGCTGCATGGTCGCCTTGGAGACGCCCAGGATAGCCACCTCAGGCGCGTTGACGATCGGCGTGAAGCCGGTGCCGCCAATGTGGCCGAGGCTGGAGATGGTGAAGCAGGCGCCCTGCATGTCGTCGGCCGAGAGCTTCTTGGTGCGGGCTTTTTCGGCCAGCGCCGCGGCTTCGGCAGCCAGTTGCAGCAGGCTCTTCTGGTCGACGTTCTTGATCACAGGGACCAGCAGGCCATCCGGGGTGTCCACGGCGAAGCCGATGTGCACGTACTTCTTGCGGATGATCGCCTTGCCGCTTGGCGCCAGCGAGCTGTTGAAGTCCGGCAGTTCCTTGAGCAGGAAGGCGCAGGCCTTGAGCAGCAGCGGCAGCACGGTCAGCTTGACGCCGGCTTTTTCGGCGACGGCTTTCTGCGCGACGCGGAAGGCTTCCAGCTCGGTGATGTCGGCCGAGTCGAACTGAGTGACGTGCGGCACGTTCAGCCAGCTGCGGTGCAGGTTGGCGGCGCCGACCTGCATCAGGCGGGTCAGGGCCACTTCTTCCACTTCACCGAACTTGCTGAAGTCCACGGCCGGGATCGGCGGGATGCCTGCACCACCGGTGGCACCGGCGGCTGGGGCTTCCTTGGCCTTCTGCATCATGGCCTTGACGTAAACCTGAACGTCTTCTTTCAGGATACGGCCGTGCGGGCCGGTGGCGGCGACCGCACCCAGGTCGACGCCGAATTCACGGGCCAGCTGACGAACAGCCGGGCCTGCGTGAACTTTGGCGTTGCTGCCGGCTGCCGGCGCGGTCGCGACCGGAGCAGGGGCGGCAGCAGGGGCCGGAGCAGCGGCTGGAGCGGCGGCCGGTGCAGGAGCGGCAGCCGGAGCAGCAGCGGCCGGAGCCGGTGCAGCAGCAGGGGCGGCGCCTGCGGCCTTGATCTTGAAGATCAGATCGCCAGTGCCGACTTCGTCTTCCAGCTTGCACAGCACGGCTTCGATCACGCCGGCGCTAGGCGACGGGATTTCCATGGAGGCCTTGTCGGACTCCAGGGTGATCAGCGACTGGTCGGCTTCGACGGTATCGCCGACCTTGACCAGCACTTCGATGATCTTGGCCTTGCCCGACGAGCCGATGTCCGGCACGTGGATGTCCTGCACGCTGGCAGCCACCGGGGCTGCTGCGGCTGGCGCGGCAGCAGGGGCGGCTTCGGCAGCCGGCGCCGGTGCGGCAGCCGGGGCAGCGGCGGCCGGAGCCTCGGGCGCCGAAGCGGCACCCTCGACTTCCAGTACCAGCAGCTCGTCGCCTTCTTTCAGGCGGTCGCCCAGCTTGACCTTCAGTTCCTTGACGATGCCGGCCTTGGGGGCCGGGATCTCCATGGAGGCCTTGTCGGACTCCAGGGTCAGCAGGCTCTGGTCGGCCTCGATACGGTCACCGACCTTGACGAACAGCTCGATGATTTCACCTTCACCGCTGCCGATGTCAGGTACGCGAATGAGTTCGCTCACTTAAAAATACTCCTCAGCAGTCCAGTGGGTTGCGCTTGTCCGGGTCGATGCCGAACTTGACGATGGCGTCAGCCACAACCTTGGGTTCGATCTCGCCACGGTCAGCCAGGGCTTCCAGGGCAGCCAGCACCACGAAGTGGCGGTCGACTTCGAAGAAGTGACGCAGCTTCTTGCGGCTGTCGCTGCGACCGTAACCGTCGGTACCCAGGACTTTGAATTCTTTGCTCGGTACCCACTGGCGAATCTGCTCGGCGAACAGCTTCATGTAGTCGGTGGAGGCGATGACCGGGCCTTTGCGACCGGCCAGGCACTCTTCCACGTAGGTGGTCTGAGGCTTCTGGCCTGGCTTGAGGCGGTTGGCGCGTTCCACGGCCAGGCCGTCTCGACGCAGTTCGTTGAAGCTGGTGACGCTCCACACGTCGGCACCGACGTTGAACTCTTCACGCAGGATCTTCGCCGCTTCGCGGACTTCGCGCAGGATGGTGCCGGAGCCCATCAGCTGTACGTGGTGCGCGGCTTCGCGGGTGTCTTCTTCCAGCAGGTACATGCCCTTGATGATGCCTTCCTCGACACCGGCCGGCATGGCTGGCTGCTGGTAGGATTCGTTCATCACGGTGATGTAGTAGAAGATGTCCTGTTGCTCTTCGGTCATCTTCTTCATGCCGTCCTGGATGATCACCGCCAGCTCGTAGCCGTAGGTCGGATCGTAGGTGCGGCAGTTCGGGATGGTGCCCGCCATCATGTGGCTGTGACCGTCTTCGTGCTGCAGGCCTTCACCGTTGAGGGTGGTACGGCCGGCGGTACCGCCGATCAGGAAGCCACGGGTGCGGCTGTCGCCAGCGGCCCAGGCCAGGTCGCCGATACGCTGGAAGCCGAACATCGAGTAGAAGATGTAGAACGGCAGCATCGGCTGGTTGTGGCAGCTGTACGAAGTACCGGCAGCGATGAACGACGACATGGCGCCGGCTTCGTTGATGCCTTCTTCGAGGATCTGGCCCTTCTTGTCCTCGCGGTAGAACATCACCTGGTCTTTATCGACTGGCTCGTAGAGCTGGCCGACCGACGAGTAGATGCCCAGCTGGCGGAACATGCCTTCCATACCGAAGGTACGGGCTTCGTCCGGGATGATCGGGACGATGCGCTGGCCGATTTCCTTGTCCTTGACCAGCTGCGCCAGGATGCGCACGAAGGCCATGGTGGTGGAGATTTCGCGGTCGCCCGAGCCGTCGAGGATCGCTTTCAGGGTTTCCAGCGGTGGGGTCGGCACGCTGAAGCTCTGGGCACGGCGCTGCGGCACGAAACCACCCAGGGCGGCGCGGCGCTCGGCCAGGTACTTGGCTTCGGCGGAACCTTCTTCCGGCTTGAAGAACGGCAGGTTCTCGAGGTCGGCATCCTTGACCGGGATGTCGAAGCGGTCACGGAAGTGACGCAGGCTGTCGACGTCGACCTTCTTGGTGTTGTGCGCGGTGTTCTTGGCTTCGCCGGCACCGGTGCCATAACCCTTGATGGTCTTGGCCAGGATGACGGTCGGCTGCTCTTTGTGGTTCACAGCCTGGTGGTAAGCCGCGTAGACCTTGTACGGGTCGTGGCCGCCACGGTTGAGCTTCCAGATCTCCTCGTCGGACAGGTCTTCGACCATGGCCTTGAGCTCTGGGGTGTTGAAGAAGTTCTCACGAACGTACGCGCCGTCTTTGGCTTTGTAGTTCTGGTACTCGCCGTCGATGACTTCGTCCATGCGGCGCTGCAGGGCACCGTTGGTGTCCTTGGCCAGCAGTGGGTCCCAGAAACGGCCCCAGACGACTTTGTTGACGTTCCAGCCACCGCCGCGGAACACGCCTTCGAGTTCCTGGATGATCTTGCCGTTGCCGCGAACCGGGCCGTCGAGGCGCTGCAGGTTGCAGTTGATGACGAAGATCAGGTTATCCAGCTTCTCGCGGCCGGCCAGGGCGATCGCGCCCAGGGATTCCGGCTCGTCGCACTCGCCGTCGCCCATGAAGCACCAGACCTTCTGCTTGCCGGCCGGGATGAAGCCACGGGCTTCCAGGTACTTCATGAAGCGTGCCTGGTAGATCGCCTGGATCGGGCCCAGGCCCATCGAAACGGTCGGGAACTGCCAGAAGTCAGGCATCAGCCATGGGTGCGGGTACGAAGACAGGCCGTTGCCGTCCACTTCCTGACGGAAGTTGTTCATCTGGTCTTCGCTGATGCGGCCTTCCATGAAGGCGCGGGCGTAGACGCCTGGCGAGGCGTGGCCCTGGAAGAAGATCAGGTCGCCGCCGTGTTCTTCGGTCGGGGCCTGGAAGAAGTAGTTGAAGCCGATGTCGTACAGCGTGGCGCTGGAGGCGAAGCTCGAGATGTGGCCACCCAGGTCCGAGTCTTTCAGGTTGGTGCGCATGACCATGGCCAGGGCGTTCCAACGCACCATCGAGCGAATGCGGCGTTCCATGAACAGGTCGCCAGGCATGCGTGCTTCGTGGGTGACAGGGATGGTGTTGCGGTACGGCGTGGTGATGGCATACGGCAGCTGCGAACCACTGCGGGTGGCCAGCTCGCCCATACGGGTCATCAGGTAATGAGCGCGGTCTTCGCCTTCTTTGTCGAGGACCGACTCCAGGGCATCCAGCCATTCCTGGGTTTCGATTGGATCGAGGTCTTGCATGGCTTGCTCCAGGGCGGAAAGGCCACCAGAATCGGGGGCCTGAGTTTGCGACTGGCCTTATGGGCAGACGTCGTGAATTCTTGGATTACCGGACAGTCATCCGGCGCGGTGTAGTTTTACTACAAATGCTTTCGGATTTCATGCTTTTGCACGGCATGGGTAGTAGTAAAACTACACAAATGCGACGGTTTGTCGCATCCCGGGTTGTGGGGAAAAACGTTCCCGTCGGTTGAATCTGTGTTCGAGTTAGGTGTTTGTTGATGTTTCTTACTAGAAATTCAGAATTTTCAGCTATTTCTAACTTTTGTATGACAGTCCAACCGTGGTCCGGCCCCCGTTCGACCGCTCCAACCCCTCTCTTTCACGCCGATCAAGGATAGACCATGCGCCTGCCTTTGCCGCTCGATCTGCCTGCCGCCCTGCAACCGCTGGTTGCCCGCAATCAACAGTTCCTGCGCGATGCGCTGGCCGGGCACCCTGGGCTGAACCCGGACGGCTGGAGCGCCGAGCAGCGACGGCAGTTCGACCAGGTGTGCGCAGCGAGTGACTTCGTGCTGGCCCAGGCCCAGCGCGACCCGGCCATGCTGTTCGGCTTGCTGCAAGGTGGCGAGCTCGATCGGCCCTATGCCCCCGGCGAGCTGCGCGGGCAGATCAACGCCGTAACCCAGGCCGCCCAGAGCGAGGACGAACTGGCGCGCAACCTGCGCCGTGAGCGCAACCGCCAGCAGCTGCGCATCATCTGGCGCGACATCACCCGCAGTGCGGCCCTGGGCGAAACCTGCCGCGACCTGTCCGACCTTGCCGATGCCTGTATAGATGAAGCCTATGCCTGGCTTTACCCGCGCCACTGCCAGCAGTTCGGCACGCCCATCGGCAACCGCAGCGGCGAAGTGCAGCACATGGTGGTGCTGGGCATGGGCAAACTGGGCGCGGTGGAGCTCAACCTGTCTTCCGACATCGATCTGATCTTCGCTTTCCCCGAAGGCGGCGAGACTACCGGGGTCAAGCGCTCGCTGGACAACCAGGAGTTCTTCACCCGCTTGGGCCAGCGCCTGATCAAGGCGCTCGACCCGGTCACTGTCGACGGCTTCGTGTTCCGCGTCGACATGCGCCTGCGCCCTTACGGTTCGGCTGGCTCGCTGGTGCTGAGCTTCAATGCGCTGGAGCAGTACTACCAGGACCAGGGCCGCGACTGGGAGCGCTACGCGATGATCAAGGCGCGGGTGGTTGCCGGCGACCAGGCGGCCGGCGCGCAGTTGCAGGAAATGCTGCGCCCGTTCGTGTACCGGCGTTACCTGGATTTCTCCGCCATCGAAGCGCTGCGCACCATGAAGCAGCTGATCCAGCAGGAAGTGCGGCGCAAAGGCATGGCCGACAACATCAAGCTCGGCGCCGGTGGCATCCGCGAGGTGGAGTTCATTGCCCAGGCCTTCCAGCTGATCCACGGCGGGCGCGACCTCAGCCTGCAGCAACGGCCCTTGCTCAAAGTGCTGGCGACCCTGGAGGGGCAGGGCTACCTGCCGCCGGCGGTGGTCGCCGAGCTGCGCGAGGGCTATGAGTTCCTGCGCTACACCGAACATGCGATCCAGGCCATCGCCGACCGCCAGACCCAGATGCTGCCGGATGACGACACCGACCGTGAGCGTATTGCCTACATGCTCGGCTTTGCCGACTGGGCCAGCTTCCACGCGCAACTGATGGAGTGGCGCGGGCGCATCGACTGGCACTTCCGCCAGGTGATCGCCGACCCCGATGAAGACGAAGCCGAAGGCGAGCTGGTGGTGGGCGGCGAATGGTCGCCGCTGTGGGAACAGGCCCAGGATGAAGAGGCGGCCTGTCGCCAACTCGAGGAAGCCGGCTTCAAACAGCCCGCCGATGCCCTGCGCCGCCTGACCGCCCTGCGCGTCAGCCCGTCGTTGCGCTCGATGCAGCGTATCGGCCGCGAACGCCTGGACGCCTTCATTCCGCGCCTGCTGGCCCAGGCCGTGGAGCACGACAACCCGGACCTGGTGCTGGAGCGCGTGCTGCCACTGGTCGAGGCCGTGGCCCGCCGTTCGGCCTACCTGGTGCTGCTCACCGAAAACCCCGGCGCCCTGCGCCGCCTGCTGACCCTGTGCGCGGCCAGCCCGTGGATCGCCGAGCAGATCGCCCGTTACCCCTTGCTGCTCGACGAACTGCTCAACGAAGGCCGCCTGTTCAGCCCGCCCCTGGCGCCGGAGCTGGCCGCCGAGCTGCGCGAGCGCCTGACCCGCATCCCCGAGGATGACCTTGAACAGCAGATGGAAGCGCTGCGCCACTTCAAGCTGGCCCACAGCCTGCGCGTGGCGGCGTCCGAGATCACCGGCAACCTGCCGTTGATGAAGGTCAGCGACTACCTGACCTGGCTGGCCGAAGCCATCCTCGACCAGGTGCTGGCCCTGGCCTGGCGCCAGACCGTCAGCCGCCATGGCCAGCCCAAGCGCAGTGACGGCAGCCTGTGTGACCCGGGCTTCATCATCGTCGGCTACGGCAAGGTCGGTGGCATCGAGCTGGGCCACGGCTCGGACCTGGACCTGGTGTTCATCCACGATGGCGACCCGCAGGCCGAGACCGATGGCGCCAAGCCCATCGACAGCGCGCAGTTCTTCACTCGCTTGGGCCAGCGCATCATTCACCTGCTGACCACCCAGACCAACTCCGGGCAGCTCTACGACGTCGACATGCGCCTGCGCCCGTCCGGCGCCTCGGGCCTTTTGGTCAGCTCGCTCGGCGCCTTCGAGCGCTACCAGCAGAACGAAGCCTGGACCTGGGAGCATCAAGCGCTGGTACGCGCCCGCGTGCTGGTAGGTTGCAAGCAGGTGGCGGCGGCGTTCGAGACGGTGCGCGCAGGGGTGCTGGGCAAGGCCCGCGACCTGGACAAACTGCGCGCCGAAGTGAGCGAGATGCGCGCCAAGATGCGCGACAACCTGGGCACCAAGGGCACCGCTGCAGGTACCGCGGGCAACGCCTTCGATGCCGGGCAACCCTTCGATATCAAGCAGGATGCCGGCGGTATCGTCGATATCGAATTTATGGTGCAATACGCCGCTTTGGCCTGGTCCCACGACCACGCGGCCATACTGCGCTGGACCGACAACATCCGCATCCTCGAAGAGCTGGAGCAGGCCGGGCTGATGCCCGCCGCCGACGCCGTGCTGCTGCGTGAGGTGTACAAGGCGTTCCGCGCGGCGTCGCACCGCCAGGCCTTGCAGAAGCAGGCCGGGGTGATCGATGCGGCGCAGTTCGTCGATGAGCGCCGCGAGGTGCGGCGGATCTGGGGTGAGTTGGGCCTGACTTGAGGCTGGTGCAGGCCCTGTGGGAGCGGGTTTACCCGCGAAGAATGCACCGCGGTGGTTGGCACGGGCTACGCCCGTGTTCGCGGGTAAACCCGCTCCCACAGGGGCCTCGACCACGACCGTGAGCCACCGGTGGTACACTGTCCGCCACATAGCCTGAATATAAAGAGGGGAGGCCAGGTTGTAACGCAGCCTGCAGCCTCCCCGAATGTTTCTGGATAAAGCATGAAAATACTGATCATTGGCCCCAGCTGGGTCGGCGACATGGTGATGGCGCAGACCTTGTTCCAGTGCCTGAAACAGCAGCACCCCGACTGCGTGATCGATGTGCTGGCCCCCGAGTGGAGCCGGCCGATCCTCGAGCGCATGCCCGAAGTGCGCCAGGCCTTGAGCTTCCCGCTCGGCCACGGCGCGCTGGAACTGGCTACCCGCCGGCGCATCGGCAAGTCGCTGGCCGGCCAGTACGACCAGGCGATCCTGCTGCCCAACTCGCTCAAGTCGGCGCTGGTGCCGTACTTCGCCGGCATCCCCAAGCGCACCGGCTGGCGCGGCGAAATGCGCTACCTGCTGCTCAACGACGTGCGCAAGCTGGACAAGGCGCGCTACCCGCTGATGATCGAGCGCTTCATGGCCCTGGCCTACGCACCGGGCACCGAACTGCCGCAACCTTACCCACGCCCCAGCCTGCAGATCGAGGCCCAGAGCCGCGACGCGGCCCTGGCCAAGTTCAACCTGCAACTGGATCGCCCGGTACTGGCCCTGTGCCCCGGCGCCGAGTTCGGCGAAGCCAAGCGCTGGCCGGCCGAGCATTACGCCGAAGTCGCCGATGCCATGATCCGCCAGGGCTGGCAGGTGTGGCTGTTCGGCTCGAAGAACGATCACCCGGTGGGCGAGCAGATTCGCGAGCGGCTGATCCCGGGCCTGCGTGAAGAGTCGTACAACCTGGCCGGCGAAACCTCGCTGGCCGAGGCCATCGACCTGATGTCCTGCGCCAATGCCGTGGTCTCCAACGACTCCGGCCTGATGCACGTGGCCGCGGCGTTGAACCGCCCGCTGGTGGCGGTGTACGGCTCGACTTCGCCGGGCTTCACCCCGCCGCTGGCCGAGCAGGTCGAGGTGGTGCGCACCGGCATCGAATGCAGCCCCTGCTTCGACCGCACCTGCCGCTTCGGCCACTACAATTGCCTGCGTCTGCTCGAGCCGGCCAAGGTGATTGCCGCCCTGCATAGCCTGGGCGGGCCGAACCTGATCGATAGCGTGGCAGAGGTCGACTGAGTGCGGGTCCTGATCATCAAGACGTCGTCCCTGGGCGACGTCATCCACACCCTCCCGGCGCTCACCGACGCCGCCCACGCCATCCCCGGCATCCGTTTCGACTGGGTGGTGGAAGAGGGCTTTGCCGAGATCCCCAGCTGGCACCCGGCGGTCGACCAGGTGATCCCGGTGGCCATCCGTCGCTGGCGCAAGAACCTCTGGCAGACCATCAAGAGCGGCGAGTTCAAGGCCTTCAAGCAACGCCTGCGCGAGCGTAAATACGACCTGGTGATCGACGCCCAGGGGCTGGTCAAATCGGCCTGGCTGACCCGCTACGTGAAAGCGCCGGTGGCCGGGCTCGACCGCTATTCGGCCCGTGAAGGCCTGGCCAGTCGCTTCTATGACCGGCGCCTGTCGGTCGCCGTCGGCCAGCACGCCGTCGAGCGCGTGCGCCAGCTGTTCGCCATGGCCCTGGCCTACGACCTGCCCGAGGGCCTGGGCAACTACGGCCTGGATCTCAACCGCCTGCAACTGCCGCCAGCGGCGCCCTACGTGGTGTTCCTGCATGGCACCACCTGGGCCACCAAGCACTGGCCGGAAGCCTACTGGCGCGAGCTGGCCGAGCGCATGGGCCGGCGCAAGCTGCAGGTGATGCTGCCGTGGGGCAACCCGGCGGAGAAGGCCCGCGCCGAGCGCATCGCCCAGGGCTTGAACAACTGCCAGGTACTGCCCAAGTTGAACCTGGTCGGCGTCGCCCGCGTGCTGGCGGCCGCCAAGGCCTGCGTGGCGGTCGATACCGGCCTGGGCCACTTGGCCGCTGCGCTGGATGTGCCGACCATTTCGCTGTTCGGCCCCACCAACCCTGGTTTGACCGGTGCCTACGGACGCGCCCAGATCCACCAGGCGAGCAACTTCTCCTGCGCCCCGTGCCTGCAGAAGAAGTGCACCTACAAACCGAGCGCCGAGGACCTGCGCCGGTTCGATCTCAAACGCGAGTGGCCGCTGTGCTTCACTCGCCTGAATCCCGAGCATGTAGCGGGCCGCTTGAGCGCGCTGCTGCTGGCTGAGGATGTTCGTTGATGCAACTGGCTTTCGTACTCTACAAATACTTCCCTTTTGGCGGGCTGCAGCGCGATTTCATGCGCATCGCCCTGGAGTGCCAGAAACGTGGCCACCAGATCCGCGTGTACACGCTGATCTGGGAAGGTGATGTTCCGCCGGGCTTCGAGGTGCTGGTGGCGCCGGTAAAAGCGCTGTTCAACCACCGGCGCAACGAGAAGCTCAGCGCCTGGATGGCGGCGGACCTGGCCAAGCGCCCGGTCGACCGCCTGATCGGCTTCAACAAGATGCCTGGGCTGGACGTGTACTACGCCGCCGACGGCTGCTTTGAGGACAAGGCCCAGACCCTGCGCGGCGGCCTGTACCGCCGCTGGGGCCGCTACCGCCATTTCGCCGAGTACGAGCGGGCGGTGTTCGCCAAGGATGCCCACACCGAGATCCTGATGATCTCCGAAGTGCAGCAGCCACTGTTCATCAAGCACTACGACACCCCCGAGGCACGCTTTCACCTGCTGCCGCCGGGGATCTCCCAGGACCGCCGCCGTCCGGCCGATGCCGACGCCATCCGCGCCGAGTTCCGCAAGGAGTTCGGCCTGGCCGACGACGAGCTGCTGCTGGTGCAGATCGGCTCGGGCTTCAAGACCAAGGGCGTGGACCGCAGCCTCAAGGCCCTGGCCGCGCTGCCTTCGGCCCTGCGCAAGCGCACCCGGCTTATGGTCATCGGCCAGGACGACCCCAAGGTGTTCCAGCTGCAGAGCGCCACCCTGGGCCTGGGCGAGCAGGTGCAGTTCCTCAAGGGCCGCAGCGATATTCCGCGCTTCCTGCTGGGGGCCGACCTGCTGATCCACCCGGCGTACAACGAAAACACCGGCACCGTGCTGCTCGAAGCGCTGGTCGCCGGGTTGCCGGTGCTGGTCTCGAAGGTGTGCGGCTACGCCCACTACATCGCCGAGGCCGACAGCGGCCTGGTGCTGGACGACCCCTTCGAGCAGGAGCAGCTCAACAGCTACCTGCAACGCATGCTCGAAGACGCCGAGGCCCGCGCGGCCTGGTCGCGCAATGGCGTGGCCTTTGCCGACAGCGCCGACCTGTACAGCATGCCGCAGCATGCCGCCGACGTGATCCTCGGCCAGGAGACCGCATGAAGCTGATACTGGCCGAACCGTTCAAGCGCCTGTGGGCCGGGCGCGACCCGTTCGAGGCCGTCGAGCAGCTGCAGGGCGAGGTGTACCGCGAGCTGGAAGGCCGCCGCACGCTGCGTACCGAGGTCGATGGCGAGGGCTTTTTCGTCAAGATCCACCGTGGCATCGGCTGGGGCGAGATCTTCAAGAACCTGTTCAGCGCCAAGCTGCCGGTGCTCGGCGCCGGCCAGGAATGGCGGGCCATCCAGCGCCTGCACGAGGTCGGTGTGCCGACCATGACCGCAGTCGCCTACGGCGAGCGCGGCAGTAACCCGGCCACCCAGCACTCGTTCATCGTCACCGAAGAGCTGGCGCCGACCGTCAGCCTGGAAGACTTCAGCCTCGACTGGGTCCGCCAGCCGCCCGAGCCACGGCTCAAGCGTGCGCTGATCGCCGAGGTGGCGAAGATGACCGGCGGCATGCACCGCGCCGGGGTCAACCACCGCGACTGCTACATCTGCCATTTCCTGCTGCACACCGACCGCCCGGTGACGGCGGATGACTTCAAACTGTCGGTGATCGACCTGCACCGGGCACAGACCCGGGCGACAATCACCCGGCGCTGGCGCGACAAGGACCTGGCCGCGCTGTACTTCTCGGCACTGGATATCGGCCTGACCCGTCGTGACAAGCTGCGCTTCCTGCGCGGCTACTTCCAGCGGCCATTGCGCGAAGTGCTCAAGGAGGAAGCCGCACTGCTGGCCTGGCTGCAAAGCAAGGCGCAGAAACTCTACGAACGCAAGCAACGCTATGGGGATGCGCTCTGATGGCGGGTTGGATACTGGCGCCGGGCTACGAATGGCTGGCGGCGGACTTCGGTAGCCTGGACACGGTATTCGCCCTGCAGGGCGAGCACCTGACCCGCGACCCGCTCAGCGAGGTCATCCGTGTGCAGCGCGACGGCGTCTGGTATTACGTCAAACGCTACACCGGTGCCGGCAAGCACATGCGTCGCTACCTGGGGCGCCCGCGGATCAAGGCCGAATGGCAGAACCTCAAGCAGTTCGCCAAATGGGGCATCCCCACCGCCGAGGTGGTTGCCTGGGGCCTGGAACGCAACGGCCTGGCCTTTGGCCGCGGGGCGATGATCACCCGCGAGCTGCCGAACACCGAGGACCTGTCGGCGTTGGCCGAGCGCAACGACCCACGGTTGAAGGATCGCGCCTGGGTCGACCATGTCAGCCGTCAGCTGGCCCGGCATACCCGCGAGATGCACGACCATCACTTCGCCCACAACGACCTGAAGTGGCGCAACCTGCTGGTGGACGACCAGGGCACGCTGTTCTTCATCGACTGCCCGACCGGCGATTTCTGGCGCGGCTTCATGCTCCGTCACCGGCTGATCAAGGACCTGGCGTGCCTGGACAAGGTCGCCAAATACCACCTGTCGGCGACCCAGCGCCTGCGCTTCTACCTGCAGTACCGCCGGCACGCGCGCCTGACTGCCCGCGACAAGCGGCGCATCCGCCAGGTGCTGAGCTTTTTCGAGGGAAGGGAATGACCGATTACCTGGCCAGCGCCGACCAGGCGCTGCTCAAGCGCCATGGCCTGAGCGATTTCGAAGCACTGTGGGCCCTGCAGCTGGACGCCGTGGACGAGCCCAACACCGGCCGTGGCGGCTGGAGCAGCGTGTTCCGCCTGGAGCTGGAGGGCAAGGGCTACTACCTCAAGCGCCAGTGCGACTACTTGACCCGCAGCCTGCAACGGCCGTTTGGCGAACCGACCTTCGCCCGGGAATTTCGCAACATCAGCCGCTACCAGAAGCTGGAAATCCCGGCGTTGCAGGCGGTTTTCTTCGGCGAGCGCAAGCAGGCCGGCCAGCACCGGGCGATCCTGATGACCCGCGCGCTGGACGACTGGAGCGACCTTGAGCGTTTGCTGGAGCAATGGCCGCAGCTGCCCGAGGGGCAGCGCCGGGGCATCCTGCAGGCTTGCGGCCAGCTGGCCCGCACCCTGCACGGCGCCGGGCAGATGCATGGCTGTTTCTACCCCAAGCACATCTTCCTGCGCGAGCGCCGCGAAGGCTGGCAGGCGCAGCTGATCGACCTGGAGAAGACCCGCCCGCTGCTGTTCGGTCAGCGCGACCGGGTCAAGGACCTGGAGCCGCTGTTGCGTCGCGCCCGTGCCTGGAGCGAGGCGGACGTGCGCGAACTGCTCGGTGCCTACCTGCAACAGCCGGTGGACAGCGCCCAGGTGAATGCCTGGCTGCAACGCCTGACGCAACGCCGTCGCCATAAAGAGGCCCGCTGATGCAACTGTCCGAATTGAAGGGCCTCGGGCGCAGCCCGTCGTTGCCGCTGACCGTCACCCTCGCCGATGCTGCGGGCAAAGCCGACCTGCAACTGCTCAGCCTGCTGCGCGTGCTGCCCGGCCAGCGCTATGTCGGCGCCGGTATCTGGCGCGGCACCCCGGTGCTGGCCAAGTTGCTGGTGGGTGGTAACGCCGCTCGGCATTTCCAGCGTGAGCTCGATGGCGTGCGCCTTTTGGCCGAACAAGGCCTGACCACGCCGCAATTGTTGGCCGATGGCCTGAAGGACGGCGAGGGCGGCTGGTTGCTGTTCGAGTTCCTCGATCACGCCGAAAGCCTGGCCGACGCCTGGGCCGCCGTTGAGCATCTGCCGATGCTCGCCGACGAGCAGCACGCGGTGCTGGGCGAGGCGCTCACGGCAGTGGCGCAGATGCACGCCAAGGGCCTGTGGCAGGAAGACCTGCACCTGGACAACCTGCTGCGCCAGGCCGGCCGGGTGTACCTGATCGATGGCGCTGGCATCAAGGCCGAAACGCCTGGCCAGCAACTGTCGCGTCAGCGTGTGCTGGAAAACCTCGGGGTGCTGTTCGCCCAGTTGCCCAAGCGCCTGGAACCGTTCATCGAAGAGGCGCTGGTGCATTATGTGATGGCCAACGCCGAGCACGCGCTGCCGCTCGAAGCCCTGCAGAAGCAGGTGGACAAAGTGCGCAACTGGCGCCTGAAGGATTACCTGGAGAAGGCCGGGCGCGAGTGCACGCTGTTCAGCGTCGCGCGCACCCTGTCGGGCTTGCGCGCGGTGCGTCGCCCAGAGGCCGAGGCACTGCTGCCGGTGCTGGAGCAGGCCGATGCGCTGATCGACCAGGGCCACCTGTACAAGACCGGCGGTGCGGCGAGCGTCGCGCGGATCGAGGTCGGCGGGCGCACGCTGGTGCTCAAACGCTACAACATCAAGAACACCGCGCACTGGTTCAAGCGCTTCTGGCGCCCGAGCCGAGCCTGGCATTCGTGGATCGAGGGCCACCGCCTGGAATTTCTCGAAATCGCCACGCCGCGCCCGCTGGCAGTGCTGGAAACCCGCACCCTGGGCCTGCGCAACCGCGCCTACCTGCTGACCGAGTATGTCGAGGGGCCGGACCTGACCGCGTGCTTTGCGCCGTTCGTGGACAGCGGCGAGGCGCCGGATGAGCAGGTCGAGGCGCTGGTGCAGCTGATGCAGCAGCTGATCCGCGAACGCATCAGCCACGGTGACTTCAAGGGCCACAACCTGTTCTGGGACAACGGCCGCTGGTCGCTGATCGACCTCGACGCCATGTGCCAGCACGCCACCCAGCTCAGCTTCGCCCCGGCATTCGGCCGTGACCGCGCGCGCCTGCTGCGCAACTGGCCGCGCAGCAGTGCGCTGTATCAGCGGCTGGACAAGGTGTTACCGCGTTTGACGGAACACTGATCGTGGGAGCGGGCTTGCCCCGCGAACACCGGCTTAGCCGGTGCCATCCAATGTGCTGGCAGCATCGCGGGTCAAGCCCGCTCCCACGTCAAGCCCGCTCCCACGATCAAGTCCGTCGCCAGAACCCGCTCAGGCCCAGCACGGCCGAAGCCCCCAGGCCGATCCAGGCCAAGCTGTCCCAGATCCCATCCCCGAGCAGCGCGGCGAACAACCCGACGACACTCAGCAACGCCACCAATGCCGGCCAGGCGAAGATTCGCCCGGTGCTTTGCGAGTTGTGGCTCATGCCCGCGCCTCCTTCGGTTTGCGCTGCTTGCCCCACCACAGGTACAGGCCACTGCCGAGCACGATGATGGTCAGCACGTCGAGCACGGCCCAGAGGATCTGCATCGGCCGCCCGCCGTAGTCACCGAAATGCAGCGGCTGCGACAGGCCCATGGCGTCCATGTACCACGGGCGCTCGCCGACGGCGGTCACCTGCAGCGTGCGGGCGTCGATCAGCACTGGGGTGAACAGGTGCGAGGTCAGCGGCGTGGCGCCATTCATGAACACCGCGTAGTGGTGCTCGCTGGAAAAGCGTGTGCCGGGGAAAGCGATGAAGTCCGGGCGCATGCCGGGTGCGGCCTGTTCGGCGATGCGCAGCAGGTCCGTGGCAGGTGCGCGCTCGGTGAGGGGCGGCGCATCGCGGTAGGGCGCGACCATGGCCGCCAGGCTGTCGTTGCGCCAGGCGGCGATGACCAGGTCGGACAGCGCGCTGATCACCCCGGTGACGCCCACCACCAGCGCCCAGCTGAGGGTGACCACGCCGATCAGGTTGTGCAGGTCGAGCCAGCGCAGCCGTGATGATTTTTCGTGGCGCACGGTGGCGAACTTCAGGCGGCGCATGAACGGCGCGTAGAGCACGGTGCCGGAGATGATCGCCAGCACGAACAGCACGCCCATGAAGGCCAGCAGCAACTTGCCCGGCAGCCCGGCGAGCATGTCCACGTGCAGGCGCAGCATGAGCATCATGAAGCCGCCGTTGGCCGCAGGCATGGCCACCGCCTCGCCGGTGCGGGCGTCGAGCATGAAGGTGTGCGAGTCGTTCGGGTCGGTGCCGGCGGTAGCGGCGGTGATCGCCACCACGCCGTTGGGTTCGTCCTTCTCGTAGCCGAAGTACTGCATCACCTCGCCGGGGCGGTGCTGCTCGGCCTTGAGCACCAGTTGCTGCAGGTCCAGGTGCGGGGTGCCCGGGGGCATTTCACGCAATTCGGGGGCTTCGCCCAGCAGGTGCTCGATTTCGTGGTGGAAGATCAGGGGCAGGCCGGTGAGGGCGAGCAGGAGCAGGAAGAGGGTGCAGATGAGGCTGGTCCAGGTGTGGATCGTTGACCAGCGGCGGATGGTTTGGCTTTTCATCACGGTTGAGCCTTTTGTCTCTATGTAACGCAATCGCGGGGCAAGCCCGCTCCCACGCAGGTGTTTTCATGCGTGGGAGCGGGCTTGCCCCGCGATGGCCATTACCACTTATAGGTGGCGCTGGCGACGACGCTGCGCTGGTCGCCGTAGTAGCAGTAGAAGCTGTCGCAGGTGGAGATGTAGTCCTTGTCGAACAGGTTGCTGGCGTTGAGCGCCACCGACGCGCCCTTGAGGCTGTTGTCCAGGCGGCCGAGGTCGTAGTGCACCGAGGCGTCGAACACCGTGTAGGCGTCGGCCTTGCCCAGCCAGGTGTTGCCCTGGTCGCCATAGGTATTGCCGGTGTAGCGCGCGCCGGCACCGATGCCGAAGCCATCGAGCACGCCGCTGTGCCAGGTGTAGTCGGCCCACAGCGAGGCTTGCTGGTTCGGCATCAGCTGCAGGCGGTTGCCTTTGTACTGGCCATCCTGCACTTCGGACTTGGCCAGGGTGTAGGCGGCGATCACCTTGAGGTTTTCGGTCACGTCCGAGGTGGCTTCCAGCTCGAGGCCGCGCACCTTCACTTCGCCGGTCTGGCTGGTGACCGGCACCGCGCCGACGAAGCTGGTGACCGAGACGTTCTTCTGGGTCAGGTCATACACCGCTGCGCTGAGCAGGGTATTGGAGCCGGGTGGCTGGTACTTGATGCCCAGTTCCCACTGCTGGCCTTCGGTTGGCTTGAGCGAGTTGGTCGAGGTGACGTCGGCCTTGCTGGTGGGCTGGAACGACTCGGCGTACGACAGGTAGGGCACGAAGCCCGAGTCGAACACGTAGCTGATCGCCGCGTTGCCGCTGAACTTGCGGTTGAGCTGGCTGTTGTCGGTGTCGTCCTTGATGAAGTGGGTATCGGTCTTCACCCAGTCCTGGCGCCCACCCAGGGTCAGGCGCCAGTTGTCCAGGGCCATCTGGTCCTGGATGTACAGGCCGGTCTGGCGGGTTTTCTGGTCGTAGTCGTAGAACGCGTCGGAACGTGGCGGGCGGGTGATGGGCGCGCCGGTCACCGGGTTGTTCACATTGATGTTGGTTGCGGCGCCGAAGATCGCCGTGTAGTTGTTGTTCATGCGCTGGTGGTCCAGGCCGAGCAACAGGGTATGGCTGACGGCGCCCGTGTCGAAGTCGCCCTGCAGGTTGTTGTCGACGGCGAACTGGCTGATGTCCTCGTCGACGTTGGTGGTACCGCGGCCGGTGTTGCCTTCGTCGTCCACGACAAAGCCAAAGGCGGCGAAGGCCGGGTTGTAGCTGCGCACGGTGACGGTCTGGAACGACAGGTCCGACTTGGTGTAGCGCATGTTCTGGCGGAACTGCCAGACATCGTTGATGCGGTGTTCGAACGCATAACCCAGCGCGTAGTAGGTGCGGTCGTAGAAGTCGTAGTCCGGATCGCCGAGGTTCTTGTGGTGGGAGATATCACCGAACGGCATCGAGATCTTGGTGCCCTGGATCGGGTAGAACTGGCTGGTGACGCCGGTGTCGTCACGGGTGAACTGGCTGAGGAAGGTCAGCTTGGTGTCGTCGTCGATGTTCCAGGTCAGGCTCGGCGCGATGTTGTAGCGCTTGTTCTCGATGTGGTCGATCTGCGTGTCGCTGTCGCGCACCACACCGCTGACGCCATAGAGGAACTGGCCCTGGTCGTCGATCTTGCCAGTGCTGGCGAAGTTGATCTGGCGATGGTTGTCGCTGCCGTACTGCACCTGGATCTCGTGGGCACTTTCGGCTTGCGGGCGGCGGCTGACCATGTCCAGCAGGCCGCCGGGCGGGGTCTGGCCATACACCGACGAAGCCGGGCCGCGCAGCAGGGCCAGGCGGTCGAGGTTCCAGGTTTCGGCTTTTGGGTTGGCGTAGACGCCGCGGGGCAGCGGCAGGCCATCGAGGAATTGGGTCGGCTCGAAGCCGCGCACCAGCATCCAGTCATAGCGGGTGTCACTGCCGTAGCTGGCGGAGACGATGCCCGGCATGTATTTCACGGCGTCGTCGAGGCTGTGCACGCCGCGGTCGTTCATCTGCTGGCGGGTGGCAACGGAGATCGAACGCGGAGCTTCCACCAGGGCGGTGTCGGTCTTGGTGCCGGCGGCGGTGCGCTTGGCAAGGTAACCGTCCACCGGGCCCCAGGCGCTTTCGCTGTCGCTGGCGGCGTTCACGGTGGTTTCCGGCAGGGCCAGGGCACTGTCGGGGACGGCCGCCAGGCTGTAGCTGCCGGCGCTGCTCTGTTGCAGTTGCAGCCCGGTGCCGCGCAGGGCAGCCTGCAGGGCGCCGAGGGCGTCGTACTGGCCGTTGACCGGGGCCGAGGTACGGCCGCTGACCAGTGCCGGGTCCAGGGCCAGGGTGATACCGGCCTGGCTGGCGATCTGGTTCAGGGTGCTGGCCAGCGGTGCGCCGGGCAGCGCATAGGTGCGCAGGGCCGACTGTTCGGCAGCGAACAGGGCAGGGCTGGCCAACGGGGCGGCCAGGCCGATGGCCAGGGCCATCAGGCTGGGGCGAAGCAAGGTATCAACAGCGCGGGACATGCGGCGGCTCCTCGACGGATAAGTGCTATCTGCTTCCTTGCCGAGTGAGTTTTGAAAAGTGACAGGGGGCTTTGAAAAAAAACCTCAACGGGCCATCGCGGGGCAAGCCCGCTCCCACGCGATGAACCTCAAGGCCGCTCCTGCAGGGGTTGCATTCAGCGTGGGCTGACGGTTACCCACCACGGCGTATGCCGCTCGATCTTCACCGGCAGGACCGGTTGCAGCGAGGCCAGCGCCAGGTCGGTGTTGGTCAGCGGGAAGCTGCCGCTCACGCGCAGGTCGGCGACCTCGTCGGCCACCCCCAGGTGGCCACTGCGGTACTGGCCGAGGGTGGCCACCAGGTCGGCCAGGCGCACGTTGTCGACCACCAGCATGCCGCGGGTCCAGGCATCGGCGCCGACCGCTACCGGGCCGACCGCGCCCAGGCCCTCGGTGCTCATCAGCACTTGCTGGCCTTCGCGCAGGACCTGCTCGTCGCCGCTGTCGCGGGGCTTGGCGGCCACCGACGATTGCAGGACTTCCAGGCGGGTGCCGTCGGCTTCGCGCTTGACCAGGAAACGTGTGCCCAGCGGGCGCAGGCGGCCATCGGCGGTGCGCACTTGCAGTGGGCGGCTGTCCTCGTGCCCGGTTTCCACGGATATCTCGCCCTGGTGCAGCACGATCAGCCGCTGTTCGCCCTTGAAGTCGATATCCACGGCGGTGTGGCTGTTCAGGCTCAGCAGCGTGCCATCTTCCAGGCGCAGGGTGCGCAGTTCGCCGGTGGCGGTACGTTGGTCGGCCAGCCAGTAGTCCGGCGACAGCGAGGGCATGCCGGCCCAGGCCAGCACGCCGCCGAGCAGCAGCATGCCGGCCAGCCCGCCGAGGCGTCGGCGCATGCCGGTACGCGACTGCAACAGGGCATGGCGAGCGGGGCCGGCGGCGTTGTTGAAACGCTGGTCGAGCAGGCCCAGTTGTAGCCAGGCGCGGGCATGCTCTTCGTGGGCGGCATGCCAGCGCATGAATTCGTTGCGTTCGTCGGGGCTGCCGCTGCCTTCGTCCAGGCACAGCTTCCAGGCGATGGCGGCGTCCAGCACGGTGCTGGAAACGGGGGTGTTGTTCATGTCGGCTGCCCGTACAGGGCGATGTAGCACTGGCGCATGCCTTGGGCGATGTACTGGCGCACACGGGAAACCGAAACCCCCAGGCGCTGGGCGATTTCGGCATGGCCGAGGCCGTCCAGGCGGTTGTGCAGGAACGCGGCGCGCGCCTTGCTCGACAGCTTGCCGAGCAGGCGGTCGATGGCCTTGAGGTCTTCGAGGATCAGGTGTTGCAGTTCTGGCGAGGGCTGCTCGGCTTCGGGCAGCAGCGCCAGTTCGGCGAGGTAGGCCTGTTCCAGTGCGGCGCGGCGGAAGTGGTCGAACAGCAGGCCCTTGGCCACGGCAACCAGGAATGCGCGGGGTTCGCGGGGGGCGTCCAGCTGTTCACGGCCGAGCAGGCGCACGAAGGTGTCCTGGCTCAGGTCTTCGGCGCGCTGGCGGCAGGCCGTGCTGCGTTGCAGCCAGGCCAGCAGCCAGCCGCGATGGTCGCGGTACAGCGCGCTGACCAGGTCGGCGTGTGGGCTTTGCGCAGACGTCAAGGAACGTCCCCCGATAAAGAATGCGTTAACTAACGATAATTATTCGCGATTGTGGCAGAGGCAGGGGTGGGGACGCAATTGACGCTTATCGGATTGCCATTACGGTTGGTGGGTTGCCGATGATTTGTATAGGAGCGGCCTTGCCGGGGCGCCGGACCGGCCGGAAAGGGCTGCGTAGCAGCCCCGGCGATTCTGCATGATGCCGAGATCCTGGGGCCGCTGCGCGGCCCTTTCGCGGCACAAGGCCGCTCCTACAGTCCGTGACTTTGCACTTTGCGCCGACGCCACTGTTTGAGGCGCTGATCCAGCTGCAATGGGCTGTCCAGCTGCTGGCGGCGGGCCTGGCTGAACAGGATCAGGGCCAACTCGGCGGTGACCTGGGCGTCGGCACTGGCATGGTGGCGCGCGGGGACTTCGAGGCCGAAGCGGGCGATCCAGTCATCCAGCCCGGCCTCGCGCAACACGGTGTCGGGGTTGAGCATGGGGGCCAGCTCGGCCACATCGAAGAACGGGTGCTGCAGGCGCAGGCCGAGGCTGTCCTTCAGCGCTCGCGCCAGCATGTGCTGGTCGAATGGAGCGTGGAAGGCCAGCACAGGGCTGTCGCCGATGAACGCCATGAGGTCGAGTAACGCTTCGGCCGGGTCACTGCCGGCGGCCAGGGCGCTGGGGCCGAGGCCGTGGATCAGCACGCTGGCGTTGGTCTTCTGCTCGGGGCGGTGCAGGGTGCGCTCGAACTGCTGGCCGAGGTCGATGGCACCGTCCTCTATGGCCACCGCGCCGATCGACAGCACCTGGTCGCGGTTGAGGTTCAGGCCGCTTGTCTCCAGGTCGAGCACCACCCAGCGCTGCTCACGCAGCGAGCATACGGCCAGTGGCGCAGGCCCAGGCAGGCTGGCCAGGCGCTGGCGCAGGTGCTCGTCCAGCGTGGGCGCCGGTGGGCGCAGCCAGGCGAACAGGTTCATAGCTGGTACCGCAAGGCCAGGCTGCTTTGCAGGCGCTGGGCCTGGCGCAGGGATTCGCGCAGGATGCGCCGGTCCAGGTGGTTGAGGCTGTCCGGGTCGAGGCGGTTGGAGTAGGCCAGGTTGGCGCGGGTCTGGCGCTGGTGCTGCTGCATGCGGGTCTGCTGGATGAAGTGGTAGGCCTCTTCGAAGGCGGCGCCGTCGAGGGCGTCGATGACGCCCTTGGCGACCAGCTCGCGCAGGCGCTCGAGGGTGTTGCAGGCCTTGATGCCATGGGCCAGGGCCAGCAGCCGCGCCCCGTCGACGAAGGGCGTCAGGCCCTGCACCTTGAGGTCGAGGGTGGCGGCCTTGTCGTCACCCTGGCGGGTCAGCACGAACTCGCGCAGGCGCCCCACCGGCGGGCGCTGGCGCAGGGCGTTGTCGGCCATCATGCGCTGGAAGATGCGGTTGTCGGCCACCTGCTCCAGCACGCCCTGGCGCAACTGTTCACAGCCCTGTTCATCGCCCCACACCACGCGCAGGTCGAAGTAGATGCTCGAGCCCAACAGGTTCTCTGGGCTGGCCTCGCGCACGAAGCCGGCGAAGCGCCGCGCCCACTCGCTGCGCGACAGGCACAGCTCGGGGTTGCCAGCCATCACGTTGCCCTTGCACAGGGTGAAGCCGCACTGGGCGAGGTTGTGGTTGATGTACTGGGCCAGCGGCAACAGCTTGGCGCGGATGGCGTCGGCTTCGGCGCGGTCGCGGGCTTCGAAGAGGATGCCGTTGTCCTGGTCGGTGTGCAGGGTCTGTTCGCGGCGGCCTTCGCTGCCGAAGCACAGCCAGCTGAACGGCACGCCGGGGTCGCCGCGCTCGGCGATGGCCAGTTCGATCACCCGGCACACGGTGTGGTCGTTGAGCAGGGTGATGATCTGGGTGATCTGGGTCGAGGAGGCGCCGTGGGCGAGCATGCGTTCGACCAGTTGGCCGATCTCGCCACGCAGCGACACCAGGCTGTCCAGCCGCGGGGCGTGGCGGATGGTGCGCGCCAGGTGCACCAGGTCGACCCGTTGCAGGGAGAACAGGTCGCGCTCGGAAATCACCCCGCACAGGCGCTGGTTGTCCACCAGGCAGACGTGGGCGATATGCCGTTCGGTCATGGCCATGGCGGCGTCGAAGGCGCTGGCCTGGGGGCTCAGGTAGAACGGCTTGGCGGTCATGTAGCGTTCGATCGGCGCAGTCAGCTCGGCGCTGGCATCGGCCACCACCTGGCGCAGGTCGCGCAGGGTGAAGATGCCGGTGGGGTAGCGTTGCGGGTCGACGATGACGATGCTCCCGACCTGTTGCTCGTGCATCAGCCGCACCGCTTCGCGCAGGGGCGTGTCGGGGCTGCACACCACGGGATGGCGCATGGCCAGTTCGCCCAGCGGGGTGTTCAGCGAATACTGGGTGCCCAAGGTCTCGACCGCTTTCTGGCGCACCTGCTGGTTGACCTGGTCGAGCAGGCTGCTGACCCCGCGCAGGGCGAAGTCGCGGAACACGTCGGACAGCGAGAACACGCGGATGAACGCGGCTTTGTTCAATTGCAGGCAGAAGGTGTCTTCGCCTGCCAGGTGCTCGGTGCGGGTGGCGCGCTCGCCCAACAGCGCGGCCAGCGGGAAGCACTCGCCGCCGGTGATCTCGAAGGTGGTCTCGGTGCCCGGCCGGGTGACGTGCTGGCGCTCGCCGACCACACGGCCCTGCTTGACGATGTAGAAGTGCTCGACCGGGCCGTCGCTGGGCTTGATGATACTTTCGCCAGCCGCGTAGAAGCGCAGCTGGCACTGTTCCACCAGGTAGGCCAGGTGGCTCTGTTCCATCTGGTTGAACGGCGCAAAGCGCTGCAGCAACTGCAGGGTGCCCTGGATGTTCTGCTGCACTGCTGTCCTGCCGGCCTGGGTGTAGGCGTCCTTTTTGCTCATGAAACTGACCGTTTCGCTACGCCGAACTATATATATCTATCTATAGGGCTCGGCTTTGTTGTTCTCGGCCTCCATGGTCGGCTGGCCGCCTTTTGGTGCCCATTGGACGTAAGTCTAGAGGCACTGATGGCAAGGCCCCGACGAAAGGCGAACCGGGTGGTATGGGTTTAGGGTCTTAAGGTTTGAGCGAGATTTTCGACGAGACGACCATGGCTGAGCATGACGACATTCTGAGTGACGCCGAGCGTGAGGCGTTGGCCGTGGTGAGCGCGCCGGTGGCGCCCAAACCGGTGGTACTGGTGGTGGATGACAACCCGGTGAACAGCCAGGCGCTGAGCTTGTACCTGAAAAGCCGGGGCATCGACTGCATGACCGCCGACGGCGCGCAGGAGGCAATGTTGAAGCTGCATTACGAGCGTCGGATTGCGCTGATGATCACTGATTTGCGCATGGAGCCGAAGGATGGCCTGGAGTTGATCCAGCAAATCCGGGCGTCGACGCGGGCTGACTTGCCGATCGTTGTGGTGTCTGGGGAGTCGGAAGTGTCCGAGGCCGTCAAGGCAATGCACTTGGGCGTGGTGGACTTTCTGGTGAAACCCCTGGATGGCGACAAGTTGCAGGCGTTGCTTGGGCTGGTCAAGCGGGAGCTGAAACTGGAGCAGGGTTGAAAACGATCGCGGGGCAAGCCCGCTCCCACGCCATTACCCCATTTTCAGGATTGGGCGTGGGAGCGGGCTTGCCCCGCGATGCGTTGCTGGCTAGTTACAGCCCGTTACGCGCCTTGAACTCGCGGCGACGACGGTGCAGCACTGGCTCGGTGTAGCCGTTCGGCTGCTTGGCGCCTTCAACCACCAGCTCGATCGCTGCCTGGAACGCGATGTTGTCATCGAAGTTCGGCGCCATCGGGCGGTACTGGGCATCGCCGGCGTTCTGCTTGTCCACCACCGCGGCCATGCGCTTGAGGCTTTCCAGCACCTGCTCCTGGGTGACCACACCATGGCGCAGCCAGTTGGCCAGCAGTTGGGCCGAGATGCGCAGGGTGGCGCGGTCTTCCATCAGGCCGACGTCGTTGATGTCCGGCACCTTCGAGCAGCCCACGCCGTGGTCGATCCAGCGCACCACGTAGCCGAGGATGCCCTGGGCGTTGTTGTCCAGCTCGTTGCGGATCTCGTCGGCCGACCAGTTGGTGTCGGCGGCCAGCGGGATGGTCAGGATGTCGTCCACCGAAGCCGGGGTGCGCTGGGCCAGCTCGCGCTGACGAGCCTGCACGTCGACCTTGTGGTAGTGCAGGGCGTGCAGGGTGGCGGCGGTCGGCGATGGCACCCAGGCGGTGTTGGCGCCGGCCAGTGGGTGGGCGATCTTCTGCTCGAGCATCGCGGCCATCAGGTCGGGCATGGCCCACATGCCTTTGCCGATCTGCGCACGGCCTTGCAGGCCGGTGGCCAGGCCCACGTCGACGTTGTTGTTCTCGTAGGCGCCGATCCACTTCTCGTTCTTCATGGCGCCCTTGCGCACCACGGCGCCGGCTTCCATGGAGGTGTGGATTTCGTCACCGGTGCGGTCGAGGAAGCCGGTGTTGATGAACACCACGCGCTCGGCGGCGGCCTTGATGCAGGACTTGAGGTTGACCGTGGTGCGGCGCTCCTCGTCCATGATGCCGACCTTGACGGTGTTGCGCTTCATGCCCAGCAGGTCTTCGACGCGGCTGAAGATTTCGGCGGCGAAGGCCACTTCTTCCGGGCCGTGCATCTTCGGCTTGACGATGTACACGCTGCCGTTGCGGGTGTTCTTGCGGCTGGTGTTGCCGTTGAGGTTGTGCAGGGCGATCAGGTTGGTGAACAGGCCGTCCTGGATGCCTTCGGGGATTTCGTTGCCTTGGGCGTCGAGGATCGCCGGGTTGGTCATCAGGTGACCGACGTTGCGCACGAACAGCAGCGAACGGCCGTGCAGGGTGACGCTGCCGCCGTTGGGGGCTGCGTACTCGCGGTCCGGGTTCATGGTGCGGGTGAAGGTCTTGCCGCCTTTGCTCACGTTCTCGGCCAGGTCGCCTTTCATCAGGCCGAGCCAGTTGCGGTAGACGATCACCTTGTCGGCGGCGTCGACGGCGGCGACCGAGTCTTCGCAGTCCATGATGGTGGTCAGCGCCGATTCCATCAGGATGTCCTTCACGCCGGCGGCGTCGGTGCTGCCGACCGGGGTGCTGGCGTCGACCTGGATCTCGAAGTGCAGGCCGTTGTGCTTGAGCAGCACGGCGGTCGGTGCGGCGGCATCGCCGTGGAAACCGATCAGTTGGGCGTCGTCACGCAGGCCGCTGTTGCTGCCGCCCTTGAGGGCCACGACCAGCTTGCCGGCTTCGATGCGGTAGGCGGTGGAGTCGACGTGGGAGCCGGCCGCCAGTGGCGCGGCTTCGTCGAGGAAGGCGCGGGCGAAGGCGATCACTTTGTTGCCACGCAGCTTGTTGTAGCCCTGACCCTTTTCAGCGCCGCCTTCATCGCTGATCGCGTCGGTGCCGTACAGCGCGTCATACAGCGAGCCCCAGCGGGCGTTGGCGGCGTTCAGGGCGAAACGCGCGTTCATCACCGGCACCACCAGCTGTGGGCCGGCCATGTGAGCGATTTCTTCGTCGACGTTTTGCGTGGTGGCCTGGAAATCGTCTGCTTGTGGCAGCAGGTAGCCGATTTCCTGGAGGAATGCTTTGTAGGCTGCGGCGTCATGGGCCTGGCCTTTGCGTGCCTGGTGCCAGGCATCGATCTTGGCTTGCAGCTCGTCGCGCTTGGCGAGCAGGGCTTTGTTCTTGGGAGCGAGGTCTTTGATGATCTCTGCCGCCCCGGCCCAGAACTTTTCGGCTTCGATGCCGGTTCCAGGGATCGCTTCGTTATTGACGAAGTCGTACAGGGCCTTGGCGACCTGAAGGCCACCGACTTGAACGTATCCAGTCATTGCTTGCCTCACCTCTGCTCAGCTATTTCGCTTTCGCTCTTCTGTATTAAGCCTGTAGCGCTTCTCTAAACACGGCACCAGTGCATGCACTCGCTGGGCGAGCGCGGCTGGGTGCGGCTCGCCAGACTGGCTGGCGGGCGGTTCGCGTATTTTCACAGGCGCCTTGGCAGACATCCAAACGACGCTTTGTAGTCCGCGTCGACGCATACTACATGAAGCAGCAGGCAGGTAAACATCAGACTAAAAGCGTCGCTGCGTGACCGATAAGTCGCGTATGGTCACGCCGGGAGAGAGTATGTTCGCAAAAAACAGGTGGATTGTTCCAGATAAATCTTGAAACAGTACACGATTGGTCGGCGAGACTGTCCTGCGGCAGGTTGCCGCGCCTTGCCTATACTGATTCGGTCCCTGTTGTTCGGCCGTTTGACACGGCCCTGACCGAACCTGAAGGAGTGGCCTGTGGACCATCTCGTACTCACCGTGATCGCCCCCGACAAGGCCGGGCAGGTCGAACGCATTGCCCAGTGCATCGCCGATCACAGCGGCAACTGGCTGGAGAGCCGCATGTCGCGCATGGCCGGGCAGTTCGCCGGGATCCTGCGGGTGGCGGTGCCTGCAGAGAACTACGACGAACTGGTCGAGTCGCTCAATAAACTGTCGAAATACGATATTCGCGTGCTGATCGCCGAGAGCGGCATCGAGCCGTCCTGCACTTGGAGGCCGATCGCCATGGAGCTGGTGGGCAACGACCGGCCGGGCATTGTCCGTGATATCACCCGCTTGCTGGCGGAGCAAGGGGTCAACGTCGAGCGTTTGAGCACCGAGGTAAGGCCGGCGCCGATGAGCAGCGAGCCGCTGTTCCATGCCGATGCCCTGCTGGCGTTGCCGTTGACCTTGTCGCTGGATGATTTGCAGAAGCGGCTGGAGAGCCTGGCGGATGATTTGATGGTGGAGTTGAAGTTGCGGCCGGAGGATTGACTGCAGGCCATCGCGGGGCAAGCCCGCTCCCACAAGTGCCCCCGTGATCGGGTTATCCCGATTTAACGGGGACGCTCCTGTGGATAACCTGGGGGCGCTACGCTGGAGGCCAGTAACGGCAAGGCCTGGCGAGATTTGAGCAAAAAACATCCACTAATCAGTAGCTTGTGCACAAACCACGGGGACGAGGGTGTGGATAACCTCTGGAGCGCTTGCTGCAGGCCACGCACCGCATGGCCTGCAGGGGTTTGAGCATTATTTGATCAGCCGCGCTTGCGCAAACTGAGCCAGGCATCGACGCTGTAAACGGCCAGGCCCGCCCAGATACAGGCGAAAGCCATCAACGTGCTCGGCGACAAATGCTCGCCAAACAGCAGCACCGCCTGCAGCAGCACCAGGGTCGGCGCCAGATACTGCAGGAAGCCCAGGGTGGTGTACGGCAAGTGACGGGCGGCGGCGTTGAAGCACACCAACGGCACCAGGGTCACCGGGCCGGCGGCGATCAGCCACAGCGCTTCGCTGCTATTGAAGAAGTCCAGGCTGGCGCTGTTGGCGGCAGGGTGCAGCAGCAGCCAGCCGATGGCCAATGGCACCAGCATCCAGGTTTCCACCACCAGCCCCGGCAACGCGGCCACTGGCGCCTGTTTACGAATCAAACCATAGAAGCCGAACGACAGCGCCAGTGCCAGCGACACCCATGGCAGGCTGCCGACCTGCCACACCTGCTGTGCCACACCCAATGCCGCCAGCCCTACCGCCAGCCATTGCAGACGGCGCAGGCGCTCGCCGAGCAGCAGCATGCCCAGCAGTACGTTGATCAGCGGGTTGATGTAGTAGCCAAGGCTGGCTTCGAGCATGCGCCCGTTGTTCACGGCCCAGACGTAAGTCAGCCAGTTGCCGGCGATCAGCGTGCCGCTCAGGGCCAGGATGGCCAGGCGGCGCGGGTTGTCGCGCAGTTCGCGCCACCAGCCGGGGTGTTTCCACACCAGTAGCAACAACGAGCCGAACAGCGCCGACCACAGCACCCGGTGGACGATGATTTCCACCGCCGGGACGCTCTGGATGGCTTTGAAGTACAGGGGGAACAGGCCCCAGATTATGTAGGCGCCGAGGCCCAGAAGGTACCCGCGGCGCGGGTTGGCGGCGTGCATGCAGAATCCTTGCTTAGGTAGCTAAATAACGCGACGCCTATTGTAGGCAGAGGCGGCTGCGCTTCTAGAACAATTTCAACGGTTGTTCATCCAGCGCAGCCATCTGTTCGCGCAGAGCGAGGATCTGGTCGCCCCAGTAACGCGGCTGGCCGAACCAGGGGAAGCTCGGCGGGAACGCCGGGTCGTCCCAGCGCCGCGCCAGCCAGGCACTGTAGTGCAACTGGCGCAGGGCGCGCAGTGGCTCGATCAGGGCCAGTTCGCGCGGGTCGAAATCGTGGAATTCGTTGTAGCCGTCGATCAGTTCGGCCAACTGGCCCAGGCGCTCTTCGCGGCTGCCGGCGAGCATCATCCACAGGTCTTGTACCGCCGGGCCCATGCGGCAATCGTCGAGGTCGACTACGTGGTAGGCCTCGTCGCGGTGCATCAGGTTGCCGGGGTGCAGGTCGCCGTGCAGGCGGATGGTCTGGTGAGGGGTGCGGGCGTAGATGTCCTCGACTCTTTTGAGCAGGTCGCGGGCCACGGACTCGAAGGCCGGCAGCAATTCTCGAGGGACGAAACCGCCGTCCAGCAGGGTGTCCAGCGAGGCATGGCCGAAGTTATCCACCGCCAGGTGTTCGCGGTGCACGAACGGCCGGGTGGCGGCGACGGCGTGCAGGCGCCCGAGCAACTGGCCAAGGCGGTAGAGCTGGTCGAGGTTGCCGGGCTCCGGGGCGTGGCCGCCACGGCGCGGGAACAGGGCAAAGCGGAAGCTGCCGTGCTCGAACAGAGAACGGCCTTCGTGTTGCAGCGGCGCCACCACAGGTACTTCACAGTCGGCCAGCTCGGCGCTGAAGGCGTGTTCTTCGAGGATGGCCGCATCGCTCCAGCGCCCAGGGCGATAGAACTTGGCGATCAGCGGCTGCGCGTCCTCGATGCCCACCTGGTACACGCGGTTTTCGTAGCTGTTGAGTGCCAGCACCCGGGCGTCACTGAGAAAACCCAGGCTTTCCACGGCATCGAGCACGAGGTCGGGGGTGAGGGTGTCGAAGGGGTGGGACATGGGGGCTCCAGGCACGGGGACAGCGTAGGCGCATGGTAGCGCATCCGGCCCGGGCTCATCGCCTGCTGGAGGGCGCGGCGGTGGCTTACCTGACATTTTTGCCAGTACCCACATCCGGCGTACTGATTTAGCGTGCAGGTCAATCGCTCGCGCAGCCAGGTCGTAGCGTTCGAACGGTCAGACCCCGGTCGGTCCAGCTGGAGGGCCAGGTACCGGGCAGTCGCCACGTCATGATGCGTGGCTTCGACTTGGAGAAGCTCCATGCGCCGTCTAGTTGCGTTCTGCCTTGCGTTATTGCTGGTCGTTGGGTTGGTGATGGGCTATCTGGCTTACACAGCTCGGACCTCGATAAAACCCGAGCCCAATCTGCAGGCGACACCAGAACAGTGCCAGGCCGAGCGTTTTTCACTTCCTGCAGAGAACGCCGGCAAGTACGCCACTGGGGCGCTGGTCACCAATACCAACCATGCCGGCCAGGAACATGCCTACGAGTGCAAGGTGGCGGGGTGGTGCAACCAGATCCCCTACGCCCCTGGCTCCAAGCACAATGGACAAGAAATCTGGCCCAATGCCTGGGGCGACCTCGGCGAGTGCGTCGCGCAACCCAAGGTCAACAGCCTGACACTGTCCTTCGAGACCGTTGTCGGCAAGGTGCCGTTCAAGACCACGGCCAAGGGTGTCGGCCCGCAGAACGAGCGCAACCTGCAGGTGACTGGCCTGCTGCGCTGCAAGGGCGAGGAAATTCCGTTCTCGGCCATGTCCACCGAGGAGCTGACCCTGAGCGACCTCAAGCCTTGCCGCTACGACCTGATCGTGAATGCGGCGCAGGGCTACCTGCCGCTGACCACGCCGGATCAGATCGAGTTCAAGGAGGGAGAGCCCGAGCAGAAGGTCTTTGCGGTCAAGTTCCGCCAGCCGCTCGATCTGCAGAAACTGGTGACCCTGCCGGGCGTGAAGATCGAGCTGTTCGCCACCGGGTTGTTCCAGCCCCGGCAAATGGCCATGGGCAACAAGGTGCTGTATGTGGGCTCCAGCGCAATTCCGGTGTATCTCTACGAACGTAAGACCGCTGGCGCCATCTATGCGTTGCCGCTGGACGATGCCGGCAAGCCCACGGGCATCTACGTACTGGCTAGCGGGCTCGAAGAGCCGCATGGCGTGGTGTATCGCGACGGTGACCTGTACTTCTCCACGTCCGGCAAGCTGTACCGCGTGCGCAACGTCGACCAGCACTACCGCGATGCCAGCCCCGAGGCGGTGCTGGACTTCCCGGCCGATGGCCGCGATTTCCCGTTGCTGCGGCCAGGGCAGCGCATCTGGCACCAGAAGCACCCGTTACAGTTCAACCCCCTCGACAGCACCGACAAGGCGCTGTACACGGCTGTCGGTATCCCCTGCAACAGCTGCATCATTCCGGCCGACGCACGCTATGGCACCATGCTGCGCTACGACTTGCAGACCGGTGCGTCGAAGGTGATCGCCAAGGGTGTACGCAACGCCGTGGGTTTTGCCTGGGGCGAGCAAGGCAACCTCTGGTTCGGTGACAACAACCGTGACACTTACCCTAACTCCGACGAGATCAACATGATCCCCAAGGAACAGCAGGCGGGTGAGCCACTGCATTTCGGCGTGCCTTACTTCTACGGGCGCGACACCCCCGGTTTCACGGCGCAAGAGTACCAGGAGCCTGGCTCGATCACGCCACCGCTGGCTGACGGCGCAATCGTCTCCGACAAACCCTTGCATCAGCTCAAGCCGGAGGACTACCGGGCCCCAGCTTATGAGCTCGGCAGCAACACCGCGCCGTTGGGAATCGCGTTCTGGAGGGGCTTCTACAACGATACGCAACCCGGCAAGACCTACGAGCGCTTGTTGGTGGCCGTGCATGGCACTGGCTTGAAAGCGAGCCCTGGTATGGAGCTGCGCATGCTCAACGTCGAAAACGACAGCAAGGTGGTCAGCCAGATACCGCTGGTGACCGGCTGGGGCGGCTCGACGGAAGCGTTCAACGTGTATTGCCTGGATGATTCCTGCCTGGGACGACCAACCGACATGTTGGTGCTGGGCGACAACTCGCTGCTGGTGTCCGACGACCTGGCCGGCGTGATTTACCGCATCACCTTCGACCCACGACAGCTCACCGGCAAGGCGTCGCTGCAACTGCGACCGACCGAGGCGCCCAATGAGCAAGTGCGGCCGCTGATGATCAGCGGCACGCTGACCGACGACAAAGGGGGGCGTCGTCGCTTCGATGTAGCGTGGGGCAACAAGCCACTGTTCATCATGGGCCTGGGAACAGGGCACTACACGATCACACTCGACAACGTCGGTGAGCTGATCCCGAAGACCCGGGAGACACAGGTAGCGCTGGTCGATGGTACTGCGCTGCAGAGCATCGATCTGGAGTACATGGAGCGACCACCGTTCGAACCGATCCAGGCCACCCTGGTGGCACCTGCCAGGCCCACTGCCAGTGGCAATGTGTCCGAGCAGTGGGAGGTTACCCTGATCGAGAACGGCAGCGCGCGGACTGTCAGCGTGCCATGGGGCGGTCAGGAGATCTTGTTGCTGTCGGTGGGCGATCACACCTTCAACTTCCCCTACTACCAGGGACAGTTGCCGGAACCCACCCAACAGGTGGTGAGCATCGTCGTACAGAGCAAGGACCCGGTCACTGTGACGGCGCGCTATCAAGCCGTGCCTGAGCTGGGCAAGCAACTGGTGGCAACGACCTGCTCCAATTGCCATACCGTGCAGTATTTCCAGGACGCCAACCGGGCGATCAACTGGAGCCTGGCGGGCCGTGAGGCACTGGTGCAGCAGATTCGCGGCATGAGCGTGCGCGGTCATTGCGACGCCTCGTGCGCGGGGCAGATTGCCGACTACTTTTACGACGACCTGTGGGCCGGCTACCTGGACCCCGGCCAGGCCTACGGCAAACGCCAGTTGCGCCTGTTGACCCGGGACGAGTACCTCAACAGCGTGCGTGACCTGTTCGGCGTCGAGTTGCAGGCCGACGAACTGCCTGCCAACAAGTTCGATCGACACTTCAAGTACCCCGGCGAGGCTGATCGAGGGGTGATTCAGGCAGATGACCTGAAGACCCTGTACGACGTTGCCTGGAAAGTGGCCAGGGAGGCCAGCAACAGCGTGGCCGACCTGAGCGTCGAGGCGCTGGGGCACCGAGTGTTCCGCAGGCCGCTGACCAGTGATGAGCGCAGTCGCTATGAGCGCTTGCTGGCCGAACATGATCGGGCCTCGCTGGTGGCCGCGATGTTGTTGTCGCCGCACTTCCTCTACCGCTCCGAGCTTGGGGTGGCCGCTGGCAAGGATGCCAGTTACCCATTGACGGCTAACGAGCGGGCAACCGCGCTCTCCTACACACTGTTGGGCACTACCCCCAACGACGAGCTGATGACGGAGGCAGAAGCGGGTAAGTTGGAAACGCCCGCGCAAATCGGTGCGGTGGCCGAGCGGCTGCTGAAAGAACCGCAGGGGGCCGTACAGTTCAACCGCTTCATCAGCTACTACCTGAAAACCGATCGTGGCAGCCAGGAAAAGCCCGGGCTGAGCGAGGATGTGATCAAGAGCATGCAGGCCGAGCAGGCGGCGCTGGTGGGGCAGGTGATTGCCGACGGTGGTTCGTTCGAGGCTCTGTTCAACCCTGGCTATACCTACGTCGACAAGGGCCTGGCCAGGCATTACGGCCTGGCGGAACCGGCGGGTAGCGGTATGCAGCGGCTGCAAGTGGACGACAAGCGCGGCGGGCTGTTGCACTTGGGCATCACCCAGGCGGCCAACTCCGACTACCAGGTCACCTCGCTGGTCAAGCGCGGCATCATGATTCGCGAGCAGCTGCTGTGCCGCGAGTTCGGTGCACCGGTGGATGCCGACCCGGTGGAGCCGCAGTACCCGCCCAAGGCCATCAGTACGCGTGAGCGGTGGGACCTGGTCAACGGGGAGCACGCGTCCGAGGGACGCTGCTGGCAGTGCCACAAGTACATGAACGACACAGGTTCGAGCATGGAGCACTACGACGCTGCCGGACGTTACCGTGACCAGGAACAGGCCTACAACCACGCCCAGTATCCGGTGAATGTACCGATCGACGCGGCCGGTCCATTCATCAGCAACACCGGCGCCGAGGAGTGGGGGCCGGTCGGCAACGTACGCGACCTTGCCCGCCTGCTGCCGGGTAACAGCACGGCGCAGACCTGCATGGCCGACAGCTACTTCCGCTTCATGTTCGGCAACAAGGTTTCGGGCGGCTCCGTGGGCACCCTGAAGGCCGCCTCTGAGTCGCTCAAGGACAATGGCTCGCTGATCCAGATGATTCGCGAACTGGCCACTTCACCTGTGTTCCTCAACCGCCACGAGGAGAACTGACATGGACCTTCTCAAGAGTCGCCGGCGTTTCCTGATGCAGCTGGCCGCGGCCGGTACCTTGCTGCCGCTCAGCAGCAGCGGGTTCGCGCAGTATCTGTTGCAAGGGCAGCGGCAGGAGCCACGGTTGAAGGTGGTGTTTTTCATCGTCCCGGACGGGCTGGCGGTGGATGCCTACAGTGGTGCCGAGCACAATGGCAAAGGGCTGTGGTTCCCCAGTGCGCAGGGGGAGGATACGGCGGACTTCGAACTTAACGAGGTCAGCAGGGAACTGGCGGACTATCGCGCACAGTCGTTGTACCTGCAGGGCATCATCCTGGCGAGCGGCACCGGAGGACACAACGGCTGGCTGTACGCCATGCGTGACAGCCAGGGCAGCAAGAGTTCCATCGACCGTATCCTCGGCGATGCCATGCCCGGTAACCAACCTGCGCACCGCAGTCTGTTCGCGGGGCCGCATGCGGGCATCGATGGCACACCCTGGTATGTGTCGTGGGAGGGCGACAAGATCCGCACGCCGCAGCAGAACCCGGTACGGCTTTACGAGTCAGTTTTCGGTGGTGCTACCCGTGAGGCGCGCGATCGTCAGTTGCGCAATGCCCATGTATTCGACCCCATCCGTGCCGATATCGCCGAGCTGCGCGGACGCGTGGCCGGCGCGCAGCGGGCCAAACTGGAAACGCATCTGGATGCGCTGGAGCAGGTGGCCAAGGACCTGGAGGAGGCCGTGCCTTCGCTGTGCGAGCCGGTGCGGCCGGAGGAGCACCCGATCAGTTCCGCGCAGTATCGCAACCAGATCCAGGCGGCCCATCACCAGGTGGTAGCCACAGCGCTGGGATGCGGTGTGACCTGCGTGGCCACGATTCAGGTTGGACGCTCGGCGGAGTCGCTGAATATTCTCGATGTGAGCGCCAGTACCAACCCCCATGACTGTGCCCACCGATACGCCGGTGAGGCGGTCTGGAAAGGTTCCCGGCAATGGTATGTGCGTCAGGCGAAACTGTTCATGGATGAGCTGGCCAAGCATGCCGACCCCGATGTGCCGGGCGACAATCTGCTCAAGCACACCCTGGTGGTGCTGACCAGCGAGATGGCCGACGGTGCCCCGGAGCACATGCTGAACATGCCCATCGTACTGATGGGCGGCGCCAGTGGCCTGTTGCGCAACGGCACCGGCAATGGCCGCTATTTCAACATCAAGGCGCAAGGTGACCGGCCGCACTGGACCGGTGGCAAGTACGTGGACATGCAACGCATCTGGGCCACGATCGCCCGGGCGGCCGGCACCACGGTGCCCTATGCCGGCGATGTGTCACCGGTGACCGGCATCTTCAGCAACGTGAGCTAGTCACGCCGGCACCCCCAGCAGTACGAACGAGGGCTGGAACTGCACCCGGACTCCGGCGTCGGTGCCCAGCCCCTGGGCTGCCAGCCATTCGGCCTCGGCGAAGGCACACAGGGTTTGCCCGTTGCCCAGGCTCAGGTGGACTTCGCTCGGGCCGTAGCTGGCTGCCAGTACTTCGCTGATGCTCGTCTGCAGGCAGTTGCTACCGGGTTCGGGGGTGTCTGCGTCAGCCAGCAGGTGCACCCAGCCAGCCTTGAGCAAGGCCACCACCGGGCTGCCCAGGGTCAGGCCCAGGTGTTCGGTGCTGTCCTGGGTAATCAGCGCTTCGATCTCGAGGCCGCCGCCCAGGGCCAGGCTGACCCGATCGTAGCGGCCTTCGCGGCGCAGGCCGCTGACCTGCCCCTGCAATTGATTGCGCGCACTGGTGCGCAGCATCAGGCGGCCGAGCAGGTCGAGGTCGCTGCTGTGCTCGGCGGCTTCCAGCAGTTCGCTCTGCAGCGCCTGCAGGCGCTGGTACAGGCGCAGCACCCGTTCCCCCTCTGGCGACAACCGCGCACCACCACCGCCACGGCCCCCTGTGCTGCGCTCCACCAATGGCTGCGTGGCCAGGTTGTTGAGCTCGTCGATGGCGTCCCAGGCGGCCTTGTAGCTGATGCCGGCGGCCTTGGCGGCGCGGGTGATCGAGCCTTGTTCGGCCACATGCTGCAGCAGGGCGATGCGCTGTGGACGGCGGGCGATGTGCTGGGTGAGTAGGGCGGGCAGGGACATGGTCGGGTTTCGGTTGTGCGGAAGATTGCCCGACGTTGCCGCCCGCACCCGGTCAAGTCAAGCCTGATCGGGCCGGGGCGTGCGCGCCAGGCAATAGATGTCGACGCGCCGGGCGCCCTGTTTGCGCAGCAGGCTGGCGATGGCCTGGGCGGTGGCGCCGGTGGTCAGCACATCATCGATTACCGCCAGGTGCAGGCCTTCGACTTCTGCGCCCGGAGCGAGGGAAAAGGCCTGGCGCAGGTTGCGCCGCCGGGCCTTGGCCCCCAGGGCCTGCTGGGCCTGGGTGTCGCGCGTGCGTTCGAGAAGCTGTTCATCGCAGGGCAGTTGCAGTTGAGTGGCCAGCCAGCGGGCCAGCATCCCCGCCTGGTTGAAGCCGCGTTGGCGCAGGCGGCGGCTGGCCAGGGGGACGGGCAACAACCGATCTGGCCGCGGCAGGTGTTCGTTGAAGCGATGCTCCAGGGCCTGGCCGAGCAACTGCGCCATCAGGCGGCCCAGCGGCCACTGGCTGTTGTGCTTGAAGCGACTGATCAGGCTGTCGACCGGAAAGCCGTAATGCCACAACGCAACGACCTGCTGGAATGCCGGTGCGCGGCGCCGGCAGCTGGCGCAGGCAAAGCCGTCCATCGGCAGTGGCAGCGCGCAGCGGCGGCACTGTTCCTGGAGCCAGGGCAGTTCGCTTTCGCAGGCCATGCACAGTGGCCAGGGCTGTTGCGCGGGTTCGTCGCAAAGCAAGCAGTTGTGATCAATATTTATACACTTGTAAACCAGTGATTTTATGTTTGGTTGACAGTTCATGGTCCTTCCGTGACTATGCGGGCTATCCGTGATGCGCTGGCGGGCTTTCCTGTCCCGGCGTCAGTCAGACCATAGATAAGGAAACGCCGATGAGCGCCAGCACAATTGCAACCACACGTCACGACTGGTCCCTGGCCGAGGTCAAGGCGCTGTTCCAGCAGCCTTTCAACGACCTGCTGTTCCAGGCGCAGACCATGCATCGCGCGCACTTCGACCCCAACCGCGTGCAGGTATCGACCTTGCTGTCGATCAAGACCGGCGCCTGCCCGGAAGACTGCAAGTACTGCCCGCAGTCCGGCCACTACAACACCGGGCTGGAAAAACAGAAGCTGATGGAAGTGCAGAAGGTGCTTGAAGAGGCCGCCCGGGCCAAGGCCATCGGCTCCACCCGGTTCTGCATGGGCGCTGCGTGGAAGCACCCGTCGGCCAAGGACATGCCCTACGTGCTGGAGATGGTCAAAGGGGTCAAGGCCATGGGCCTGGAAACCTGCATGACCCTCGGCAAGCTCGACCAGGAGCAGACCCAGGCCCTGGCCCAGGCCGGCCTGGACTACTACAACCACAACCTCGATACCTCGCCGGAGTTCTACGGCAGCATCATCACCACCCGCACCTACAGCGAGCGCCTGCAGACCCTGGCCTACGTACGTGATGCCGGCATGAAGATCTGCTCCGGCGGCATCCTCGGCATGGGCGAGTCGCTGGACGACCGCGCAGGCCTGCTGATCCAGCTGGCCAACCTGCCTGAGCACCCGGAATCGGTGCCGATCAACATGCTGGTAAAAGTCGCCGGCACGCCGTTGGCTGAAGAGGAAGATGTCGACCCGTTCGATTTCATCCGCATGCTGGCCGTGGCCCGCATCCTCATGCCCAAGTCCCACGTGCGCTTGTCCGCCGGCCGTGAACAGATGAACGAGCAGATGCAGGCCCTGGCCTTCATGGCTGGCGCCAACTCGATCTTCTACGGCGAAAAACTGCTGACCACCGCCAACCCGCAGGCCGACAAGGACATGCAGCTGTTCGCTCGCCTCGGCATCAAGCCCGAAGCCCGCGAGGAGCACGCCGACGAAGTGCATCAGGCCGCCATCGAGCAGGCAGTGGTCGAGCAGCGCAACAGCGCACTGTTCTACGACGCAGCCTCGGCCTGAGCATGGGCTTCGACCTCGCCGCGCGGCTGGCCGAACGGCGTGCCGCGGACCTTTACCGTCAGCGGCCACTGCTGCAGAGCCCGCAGGGGCCACAGGTGGTGGTCGACGGCCAGCCGCTGCTGGCCTTCTGCAGTAACGACTACCTGGGCCTTGCCAACCACCCCGAGGTGATCAAGGCCTGGTGCGACGGCGCCGAGCGCTGGGGTGTCGGCGGCGGCGCCTCGCACCTGGTGATCGGCCACAGCACACCGCACCATCAGGTCGAAGAGGCACTGGCCGAATTGACCGGGCGCCCGCGGGCGCTGTTGTTCTCCACCGGCTACATGGCCAACCTTGGCGCCATCACCGCGCTGGTGGGGCAGGGCGACACGGTGCTGCAGGACCGCCTCAACCATGCCTCGTTGCTGGATGGCGGGCTGCTCAGCGGGGCGCGTTTCAGTCGCTACCTGCACAACGATCCGGCCAGCCTGGCCAGCCGCCTGGGCAAGGCCACCGGCAATACGCTGGTGGTCACCGATGGCGTGTTCAGCATGGACGGCGACTGCGCCGACCTGCCGGCCCTGGCTGAAGTGGCCCGCGCCCGTGGTGCCTGGCTGATGGTCGATGATGCCCATGGCCTGGGTACCCTGGGTGCCAAGGGGGGCGGCATCGTCGAGCACTTCGGGCTGGGTATCGAGGAGGTGCCGGTGCTGATCGGTACGCTGGGCAAAGCCTGTGGCACGGCGGGCGCTTTCGTCGCCGGCAGCGACGAGCTGATCGAGGCGCTGGTGCAATTCGCCCGCCCCTACATCTACACCACCAGCCAGCCACCGGCGTTGGCCTGCGCCACGCTCAAGGCGCTGGAGTTGCTGCGCCGGGAAAACTGGCGGCGCGAGCACCTGGCGGCGTTGATCCGCCAGTTCCGCGAGGGCGCCGGGCAGATCGGCCTTACGCTGATGGACAGCCACACGGCGATCCAGCCGATCCTGATCGGTGATGCCGCCCGGGCGATGGCGTTGTCGCGCCGGCTGCGCGAGCGTGGCCTGCTGGTGACGGCGATTCGCCCACCCACCGTACCCGCTGGCAGCGCGCGCCTGCGGGTGACGCTGAGCGCCGCCCACAGTGAGGCGCAGGTGCAGCTATTGTTGAATGCATTGGCCGAGTGTTATCCACAACTGGAGGCCGCCGATGCGTAACCGATTGATCCTTCTGCCCGGCTGGGGCCTGGGCACCGCGTCGCTGGAGCCGCTGGCCGCCAGTCTGCGGGCACAAGATGTGCGCCTGCAGGTGGAGCTGATGCCGCTGCCGGAGCTGCCCCACAGCGACGTGCAGGCCTGGGTCGAACACCTCGACCGGCAGTTGCCGACCGATGCCTGGCTGGGTGGCTGGTCGCTGGGTGGCATGCTTGCCAGCGCGCTGGCACACAAGCGTGGCGACCACTGCTGCGGGCTGCTCACCCTGGCCAGCAATCCCAGTTTCGTCGCCCGGCCAGACTGGCCCCATGGGATGGCGGCGGACACCTTTGGCACCTTCCTCGATGGCTGCCGCAGCCATACGCAGGTCACCCTCAAGCGCTTTCGCACCCTGTGCAGCGACGGCGCGCTGCAGCCGCGCACCTTGTTGCGGCAGTTGGGGGTGGGCGTGCCCGATACCGACCCGTTGTACCTGGCCACCGGCCTGGAAGTGTTGGCCAAGCTGGATACCCGCGCGGCACTGGAGCAATACGGCGGCCCGCAACTGCACCTGTTTGCCGGCAGTGACGCGTTGGTTCCGGCGGAGGCGGCCAAGGCGTTGAGCGAGTTGTTGCCGGATGTGGAAGTCGGCCTGGTCGAAGATAGTTCCCACGCCTTCCTGCTGGAGTATCCGCAGGAGCTGGCGGCGGGCATCAAGAGTTTTTTGCATGAGAGTGGCGATGACTGACCTTTCCCAGCCGAGCCTGCCCGGCGGCCTGCCAGACAAACGCCAGGTGGCGGCTTCGTTCTCCCGTGCCGCCGCCAGCTACGACAGTGTCGCAGCCTTGCAGCGTGCGGTGGGGATGGCCCTGCTGGACAAACTGCCGGACGACCTGGCGCCTGAGCGCTGGCTTGACCTGGGCAGCGGCACAGGGCACTTCAGCCGGGTGCTGGCGGCGCGTTTCGCCGGTGCCAGCGGCGTGGCCATGGATATCGCCGAGGGCATGCTGCGCCATGCCCGTGAGCAAGGTGGTGCGCAGTATCACGTGGCGGGTGATGCCGAGCGCCTGCCGCTGGCCGATGGCAGTGTCGACTTGCTGTTCAGCAGCCTGGCGGTGCAGTGGTGCGGTCAGTTCGGCAGTGTCCTGAGCGAGGCCGGGCGGGTGTTGCGCCCGGGCGGTGTGATGGCGTTCAGCAGCCTGTGTGTCGGTACGCTCGATGAGCTGCGCGCCAGTTGGCAGGCAGTAGACGGCATGGTCCACGTCAACCGCTTCCGCCATTTCGAGGATTATCAGCGCCTGTGCGCGGGCAGCGGCCTGGAACTGGTCGGCCTGGAGCGCCGCGCCCATGTGCTGCACTATCCGGACGTGCGCAGCCTGACCCACGAACTCAAGGCTCTCGGTGCGCACAACCTCAACCCAGGGCGCCCTTCAGGGCTCACCGGGCGGGCGCGGATGCAGGGGCTGCTGCAAGCTTACGAGCAGTTCCGTCAGCCCCAGGGGCTGCCGGCCACCTACCAGGTGGTCTATGGTGTGCTGCGTCAATCTGCGGCAGAGGGGCAGTAACATGAGCCAGGCCTATTTCATCGCCGGCACCGACACTGACGTCGGCAAGACCACCATCGCCGCCGGCCTGCTGCATGCGGCGCGACAGCATGGCTTGAGTACCCTGGCAGCCAAGCCGGTGGCATCCGGTTGTGCGGTCACCCCCAAGGGTTTGCGCAACAGCGATGCCCTGGCGCTTATCGATGAAAGCTCGATCAAGCTGCCTTATGAGGAGGTGAACCCGTTCGCCTTCGAGCCTGCCATTGCGCCCCATGTCGCCGCACGGGAAGCGGGGGTGGCACTTGAGGTGCAGACGTTGCGCGATGCCATGAGGCATGTGCTTGATCAAGGCGCCGATTTCACCCTGGTGGAGGGGGCCGGTGGTTGGCGCGTGCCGTTGTCCAACCATGCCAACTTGTCGGACCTGGCGATTGCCTTGAGGCTGCCGGTGATCCTGGTGGTCGGCGTGCGCCTCGGGTGTATCAACCACGCCCTGCTCAGTGCCGAGGCGATCGCCCGGGATGGCCTGCAACTGGCCGGTTGGGTGGCGAATATCGTCGACCCGCGGACATCGCGGCTGGAAGACAACCTTTCCAGCCTGGCCGAGCGGCTGCCTGCGCCTTGCCTGGGACGGGTGCCATGGCTCAAGCAGGCGAGTGCGGATGCGGTGGCTGCGCATCTGCAGCTGGATCTACTGGACTAGACGGCCTGTCGGATGGCGGCATGATCCGGGTCTATTGGCTGGCACTAGGCTATTAGGGATTTAAACGGGCCTTTTTCCGGCCGGCCTGCTTTAATAAGCCCTGTTCATTACCCAGCGTCACGGAGTCCTGACATGGAAATCAACGCAAGCTCCGCTTTCTACGCAGGCCTGGGGGCCATCCAGAACGGGCAGAACCGCGTCGACCAGGCCGCCCAGCAGATCGCCAGTGGCGCGGTCGAGCGTGGCAACACCAGCCAGTCCACCGACTACCAGGCCGAGCGCCTGCGTGGCGTCGACCGCAGCCAGCAGATGGACCTCGCCACCAGCACCGTGCAACTGGCGCTGGGCAAGCAGGAGGTCGAACTGGGCGTGAAAGTCGCCAAGGCCTCGGACGAAATGCTCGGTCGGTTCATCGACACCTACGCCTGATCGTCACCTAACATTCAGCAACATCGCGGGGCAAGCCCGCTCCCACGCCCCGCCCATCGGCATTGCGTGGGAGCGGGCTTGCCCCGCGATGCGTTTAGAGGGTGCTGGCGTAAATGTCATGTTGGGCGGCGTAAATGCCGTTGAGCCTTCCTTGACATCACTGCTACCTAAACGTAAGTTTCAAACAACTGTTTGATCGATAGCCGCCAAGCGTTGGTCGGTGTCAGCGGTCTCCCCAGAGAACTCATCACAGAGGTTCATCGCAATGCCTGATTACAAAGCCCCCTTGCGTGATATCCGCTTCGTCCGCGACGAACTGCTTGGCTATGAGGCGCACTACGCGAGCCTGCCGGCCTGCCAGGACGCCACGCCAGACATGGTGGACGCGATTCTTGAAGAAGGCGCGAAATTCTGTGAGCAGGTATTGGCCCCGTTGAACCGTGTCGGTGACCTGGAAGGTTGCACCTGGAGCGAGTCGGGCGTGAAAACGCCGACCGGCTTCAAGGAAGCCTACGAGCAATTCGTCGAAGGCGGCTGGCCGAGCCTGGCCCATGACGTCGAGCACGGCGGCCAGGGCCTGCCTGAATCGCTGGGCCTGGCCCTGAGCGAGATGGTCGGTGAGTCGAACTGGTCGTGGGGCATGTACCCAGGCCTGTCCCACGGCGCGATGAACACCATCTCCGAACACGGCACCCCCGAGCAGCAGCACACCTACCTGACCAAGCTGGTATCCGGTGAGTGGACCGGCACCATGTGCCTGACCGAACCGCACTGCGGCACTGACCTGGGCATGCTGCGCACCAAGGCCGAGCCTCAGGCCGACGGCAGCTACAAGGTTTCCGGCACCAAGATCTTCATCTCGGCCGGTGAACACGACATGGCCGACAACATCGTCCACATCGTCCTGGCCCGCCTGCCCGATGCGCCTGCCGGCACCAAAGGCATTTCGCTGTTCATCGTGCCCAAGTTCCTGCCAAACGCCGAAGGCGGCGTCGGTGAGCGCAACGGCGTGAGCTGCGGCTCGCTCGAGCACAAGATGGGCATCCACGGCAACGCCACCTGCGTAATGAACTTCGACAGCGCCACCGGCTACCTGATCGGCCCAGCCAACAAGGGCCTGAACTGCATGTTCACCTTCATGAACACCGCACGCCTGGGCACCGCGCTGCAAGGCCTGGCCCACGCTGAAGTGGCGTTCCAGGGCGGCCTGAAGTACGCCCGCGATCGCCTGCAGATGCGCTCCCTGACCGGCCCGAAAGCGCCTGAAAAGGCGGCCGACCCGATCATCGTCCACCCCGACGTACGCCGCATGCTGCTGACCATGAAGGCCTTCGCCGAAGGTAACCGTGCGATGGTCTACTTCACCGCTCAGCAGGTGGATATCGTCAAGTACAGCCAGGATGAAGAGGCCAAGAAAAAGGCCGACGCACTGCTGGCCTTCCTCACCCCGATCGCCAAGGCCTTCATGACCGAAGTCGGCTTCGAAGCCGCCAACCACGGCGTGCAGATCTACGGTGGCCACGGCTTCATCGCCGAGTGGGGCATGGAGCAGAACGTACGCGACAGCCGCATTTCCATGCTGTACGAAGGCACCACCGGCATCCAGGCCCTCGACCTGCTCGGCCGCAAGGTGCTGATGACCCAGGGCGAGGCGCTCAAGGGCTTCACCAAGATCGTCCACAAGTTCTGCCAGTCGCAGGAAGGCAACGAAGCGACCAAGGAGTTCGTCGAGCCGCTGGCCGCGATCAACAAGGAGTGGGGCGAGCTGACCATGAAGATCGGCATGGCGGCGATGAAGGATCGCGAGGAAGTCGGTGCCGCTTCGGTGGATTACCTGATGTACTCCGGCTACGCCTGCCTGGCCTACTTCTGGGCTGACATCGCTCGCCTGGCCGCCGAGAAGCTGGCTGCCGGCACCAGCGAAGAGGCGTTCTACACCGCCAAGCTGCAGACTGCGCGCTTCTACTTCCAGCGCATCCTGCCGCGCACCCGCACGCATGTCGCGGCGATCGCGTCCGGTGCCGACAACCTGATGGCGATGAAGGAAGAAGACTTCGGTCTGTCCTACTAAGCCCGCTGGCTGTAGCAAAACCGCCTGCCGTTATCGGCAGGCGGTTTTTTTTCGTCCGTCGATTGAGCTGGCCATTGGGTAGGGGCTCAGGCATCTCCAATGCGATCTCGAAGCAACCCCGTTCTTACAAAAAGAACGGAAAAGTCTGCACAGATGTCGCATCCAGTAACGAGTGTGCCTCAAGCATGCACACTTGCCTGCCGTTAACCCGACGTCAAAATTTCATCTATTCAGGTGCACAGTGGATGAAGTAGGGGCACAATGCCATTATTGATCTGCCGGGTCGGAGATTACCCTTGTTTCGTCTATCCGCTGTACGCGCGAGCCACTTCCTGCCTTCGCTGATTCTTTTGTTGTCGGGCCTTGCCGCGGCCTATGTGAGGGACCTGAGTGTCTTCTTCACATCGTTGTTCAATGTGCTGCCCACCTTGGTCCTGCTGCTGGGCGGGGCCTATTGCGCGGTGTATCGCCGGCAGCGCGAGCTGTTCCTGATGGTCACGGTATACATCGGCTATTTCCTGCTCGACACCCAAACCGACTTCTACCGCGACAATGGCCGGGTGCGCGAGGATGCCGCGGTGATCTTCCACCTGGTCTGCCTGCTGCTCCCGGCGTTGTTCGGCCTGTACGCGGCCTGGCAGGAACGTACCCACCTGGCCCAGGACATGCTCGCCCGCTTTGCCGTGCTGTTCGCGGTCGGCAGCGTGGCGCTGGCGCTGGAGCAGAGCTTCCCCGAGGCCCTGTTGGGCTGGCTGGCGGAGATCCGCTGGCCGTCGCTGCATGGCCAGTGGATGAGCCTTATCCAGTTGGCCTACCCGCTGTTCATCGCCGTGTTCATCCTGCTGGTGGTGCAGTACCTGCGCGAGCCCCGGCCCTTGCATGCGGCACAGGTCATCGGGTTGATCGGTATCTTCTGGATGCTGCCCAAGACCTTCATCCTGCCGTTCACCCTGAACATCATGTGCAGCCAGGTGATGCTGATGATCGCGGCTGCAGTCTCCCACGAGGCCTATCAGATGGCCTTCCGTGACGAACTGACCGGCCTGCCGGGGCGCCGCGCATTGAACGAGCGCATGCAGCGTCTGGGGCGCAACTACGTGATCGCCATGAGCGACGTCGACCATTTCAAGAAATTCAACGATACCCATGGCCATGACGTCGGCGACCAGGTGCTGCGCCTGGTTGCCAGCCGCCTGTCCAAAGTCACCGGTGGTGGCCGAGCCTACCGCTATGGCGGCGAGGAGTTTGCCCTGGTGTTCGCCGGCAAGACTGCCGAGGAATGCCTGCCGCACCTGGAGGCGGTACGCGAGATGATCGCCAACTACGCCATCCAGTTGCGCGACCAGAGCAACCGCCCACAGGACGATGGCGCCGGCCGACAGCGCCGTGGCGGAAGCGGCAGCAGTACGGTCTCGGTCACCATCAGCATCGGTATCGCCGAGCGTCAGCTTGATCATCGCAACCCCGAGCAAGTGCTCAAGTCCGCGGACCAGGCCCTGTACAGCGCCAAGGGCGCGGGGCGTAACTGTGTGATGACCTTCGGCCAGCAATCACAGCGCGGTGCCATTCGAATGGCGTGACCGTTACTGACTATTCAGTCGCATGATGACCCTATGTCTCGAAAAAGTTGTTCGGTTACACTGGCTACAACCCAGTGCCGCGGTCCCGTCGGACCGCCCCGACCCTTATAGCGAGAGGTTGTCATGGCTGAATATAAAGCGCCCCTGCGCGATATGCGCTTCGTTCTCAATGAAGTCTTCGACGTGGCCGCACTCTGGTCGCAGCTGCCCGCCCTGGCCGAGACGGTCGATGCCGACACCGCCATGGCCGTGCTGGAAGAGGCCGGCAAGGTCACCAGCAAGACCATTGCCCCGCTGAGCCGTGCCGCCGACGAAGAAGGCTGCCACTGGGACAACGGCGTAGTGCGCACCCCGGCAGGCTTCATCGAGGCCTACCAGACCTTTGCCGAAGGTGGCTGGGTGGGCGTGGGTGGCGATCCGCAGTTCGGCGGCATGGGCATGCCCAAGGCGATCTCCGCCCAGGTCGAAGAGATGGTCAACGCATCGAGCCTGGCGTTCGGCCTGTACCCGATGCTCACCGCCGGTGCCTGCCTGTCGATCAACGCCCACGCCAGTGAAGCGCTGAAGGAAAAATACCTGCCGAACATGTACGCCGGGGTCTGGGCCGGTTCCATGTGCCTGACCGAGCCCCACGCCGGTACCGACCTGGGCATCATCCGCACCAAGGCCGAACCGCAGGCCGACGGCAGCTACAAGGTCAGCGGCACCAAGATCTTCATCACCGGTGGCGAGCACGACCTCACCGAGAACATCATCCACCTGGTGCTGGCCAAGCTGCCGGATGCCCCGGCCGGCCCCAAGGGCATTTCGCTGTTCCTGGTGCCCAAGTTCCTGGTCAACGAAGACGGCAGCCTCGGTGCGCGCAACCCGGCCAACTGCGGCTCGATCGAGCACAAGATGGGCATCCAGGCCTCGGCCACCTGCGTGATGAACTTCGACGAGGCCGTCGGCTATATCGTGGGCGAACCGAACAAGGGCCTGGCCGCCATGTTCACCATGATGAACTACGAGCGCCTGGGTGTTGGCATCCAAGGCCTGGCCTCGGCCGAGCGCTCGTACCAAAATGCCGTCGAGTACGCCCGTGACCGCTTGCAGAGCCGCGCACCGACCGGGCCGCAGGCCAAGGACAAGGTCGCCGATCCGATCATCGTCCACCCGGACGTGCGTCGCATGCTGCTGACCATGAAGGCGCTGATCGAGGGTGGCCGGGCCTTCTCGAGCTACGTGGCGCTGCAACTCGACAGCGCCAAGTACAGCGAAGACGCCGCGACCCGCAAGCGCAGCGAAGAACTGGTGGCCCTGCTGACGCCAGTGGCCAAGGCCTTCCTCACCGACCTGGGCCTGGAATGCACCGTGCACGGCCAGCAAGTGTTCGGTGGCCACGGCTATATCCGTGAGTGGGGCCAGGAGCAACTGGTGCGTGATGTGCGCATCACCCAGATCTACGAAGGCACCAACGGCATCCAGGCCCTGGACCTGGTCGGTCGCAAGGTGGTGGCAAGCGGCGGCGCCTACTACCAGCTGTTTGCCGACGAGATCCGCCAGTTTGTCGCCGCCGCAGGCAGCGATTTGGCTGAGTTCACCAAGCCGCTGGCGGCCTCCCTCGACCAGCTCGACGAACTGACGGCCTGGGTGCTGGACAAGGCCAAGGGCAACCCCAACGAGATCGGTGCGGCGTCAGTGGAGTACCTGCACGCGTTCGGCTACGTCGCCTATGCCTACATGTGGGCGCTGATGGCCCGTGCGGCCAAGGCGGGTGAGGGCGATGCCGACTTCTACGGGGCCAAGCTGGGTACTGCGCGGTTCTACTTCGCGCGGCTGTTGCCACGGCTGCATTCGCTGGTGGCTTCGGTGAAGGCGGGCAGCGATTCGCTCTATCTGCTGGACGCTGAACAGTTCTGAACTATCTGTGGGCTGCCCTGCGGCCCACTCCAGGCTGTCCGACGCCTCGATCTGCAACACTTAAGCAGGGCCACGATTTTCGTGGCCCTGCTTGTAGGAATGCTGTTGAGGTGGTGTGAGATTGATCGGAAAGTTGGAAGCATCACCTCCCGCTGACCTCGCTGTTTGCCTATGGACCTTTTTGTAAGCTTTGTCTTACATGACGTGGTGACTTTTCGCCTCTTTCCTAAGATTGGATCCACGGTTACTCTTTCTTACATGGACGTAGCGCAGGAAGCGCAATGGACAAACAGGGACACGAAAGGATCCTGCCAGGATGGTGGGGAGATAGGGATGTCAAAGGGAAACAGTCTAGGAAACCTCGCTTCGGCGGGGTTTTCTTTGTGCGCGTGTTTTTCAGCCGAGCACGTCCAGCGGTGATACGCCCAGCTGGCGCGCGTCGGTCTCTGCTTCCAGCAGGGTGCGCAGCAGCTCCACAGACGCCTGCTGGCGCTGGGCGTCGCGGAACACCAGGCCGACCTTCAGCGTTATCCGCGGCTCGCTCAAGGGCTTCCACAGCAGTGCCTGGTCATCCTCGGCAGCCTCTTTGGCCCGCCCTGGCAGGACGGTGGCCAGCGCCGTGTGTGCCAGGCTGTCGAGAATCCCCGCCATATTGTTCATCTCCGCCTGTACCTGCGGCCTGCGGCCCAGGTTGGCCAGTTGCGCCTTCCAGATCTGGCGGATCTGGAACTCCTCACCCAGCATCAGCATCGGCAGTTCGGCCGCCTGGCGTAGCGAGACCTTCTTGAAGTCTTTCAAGGGGTGGGTATTGGGGATGACCAGCTGCAACTCGTCCTCATACAGCAACAAGCCATGCAGCCCTGGTTGGCGCGGCGGTAGGTAGCTGATCCCGATATCCAGGTTGCCGTTGAGCAAGCGTCGCTCGATCTCCAGCCCCGACAGTTCATAGATCTGCACCACAAGGTGCGGCTGAGCCTTGCGCACGCGTTCCAGCAACTGCGGCACCAGGCTTGGGCGCACGGTCTGCAGCACGCCGATGGCCAGGGTACGCAGCGACTGGCCCTTGAAGTTACGCATGGCCTCGTGGGCCCGCTGTAGGCCGTCGAGCAGGGGCAGGGCGTGGTTGTAAAGAGTGTGGGCGGCCAGGGTTGGCAGCAGGCGTTTGTTGCTGCGTTCGAACAGGCTCAGGTCGAGGCTGTGCTCGAGCTGACGGATCTGTTGCGACAGGGCTGGCTGGGAGAGTGACAGGCGTTCGGCGGCGCGGCCCACATGGCCTTCTTCATACACCGCGACGAAATAACGCAGTTGGCGAAAATCCATAAGTGATACTTATCGAAAAAGCTGAAAAAACCAAATGGCCCCGAAGCGCCCCGACGCCTAGTCTATCGCCGTATTCCAGTGGGTTACAGCGATCATCGACGCGATTGTTACCCCGGATGAAAAACACTTTTGATAGGCAAGGCAAAATATCCAATCCGGCATTCGACCGGAGGCCTTGACCGCCGCCGACCGTGAATGGCTGGAGCCCTGATGAACCTGTTCAACCTGCGCCGCCCGGCCCCTGCCGTGGCAGCGCCCAAGCCTGTTGCGGCGCCCGAGCTGGCCACGGCGCAGTCATCGCGCGAACGGCTGATGTCCGGCAGCGCGCGCGCGGCGCAGGTGTTCGTGCGCGGCCAGGGTTCCTGGCTGTGGGACAGTGAAGGGCATGCCTACCTGGACTTCACCCAGGGCGGCGCGGTCAACAGCCTCGGCCACAGCCCGAGCGTGCTGGTCAAGGCGCTGGGCAACCAGGCCCAGGCATTGATCAACCCGGGCGCGGGCTACCACAGCCGCAGCCTGCTCAGGCTGGTCGAGCTGCTGTGCCAGAGCACCGGCAGCGACCAGGCCTACCTGCTCAACAGCGGCGCCGAGGCCTGTGAAGGGGCGATCAAGCTGGCGCGCAAGTGGGGGCAACTACACCGTAACGGCGCCTACCACATCATTACCGCCAGCCAAGGCTGCCACGGGCGAAGCCTGGGTGCGCTGTCGGCCTCCGACCCGCTGCCGTGCAACCGCTGCGAGCCGGGGCTGCCGGGTTTCAGCAAGGTGCCGTTCAACGACCTGGCCGCGCTGCATGCGGCGGTGGACTCGCGCACCGTGGCGATCATGCTCGAACCTATCCAGGGGGAGGCCGGGGTGATCCCGGCCACCCGCGAATACCTCAAGGGTGTGGAGCAGCTGTGCCGTGAGCTGGGCATCCTGCTGATCCTCGACGAGGTGCAAACCGGCGTAGGGCGTTGCGGTGCCCTGTTGGCGGAACACACCTACGGCGTGCGGGCCGACATCGTCACCCTGGGCAAGGGCCTGGGTGGCGGTGTGCCGCTGGCGGCGTTGCTGGCCCGTGGATCGGCCTGCTGCGCCGCCCCCGGCGAGCTGGAAGGCAGCCACCACGGCAACGCACTGATGACCGCCGCCGGGCTTGCGGTGCTGCAGACCGTGCTGGAGCCGGGGTTCTGCGAGCAGGTGCAGGACAGCGGCCGGCACCTGCGCGACGGCCTCAGCCGCCTGGCCGGGCGCTATGGCCAGGGCGAAGTGCGCGGCCAGGGCCTGCTGTGGGGCCTGCAGTTGCGCGATGACACCGCCGCAGCCCTGGTCGAGGCCGCGCTGCACGAAGGGCTGCTGCTCAATGCACCGCAGGCCGATGTGGTGCGCTTCTCGCCGGCCCTTACCGTGAGCAAGGGCAACATCGACGAGATGCTCCTGCGCCTGGCCCGCGCCTTTGCCCGCTTGCACGCCCAGCAAGCCAACCGCCGCGAAGTGCCGGCTTAACGAATTCAACGAACCGTCTCGCGTTTCTGCGCATCGCCCTTGGCCTGTAGTGTTTGGCTCGGGGCGTTTTTTTTGCCTGGCGTTCAGTGATGGAACCACTGCGCGGTGCAGCTAGTCTTTGTTGAAACCCTTCAAGGAGCGTTTCGCATGGATTTCATTCGCATCATCATCGCCATCATCCTGCCGCCACTGGGAGTCTTCCTCCAGGTGGGCTTCGGTGGGGCGTTCTGGCTGAACATCCTGCTGACCTTGCTGGGGTACATTCCGGGCATCGTGCATGCGGTGTACATCATCGCCAAGCGTTGAGGCCTGGGTGGCCTCATCGCCGGCAAGCTCCACTCATCTACCGGTTCAACACCCGGCAATAGAACTTCCACTCCTCCTCCAGCGCATGCGCCAGGTTCGCCGCCTGGCGAAAGCCATGTCGCTCGCCGGGATAGAAATGCCCCTCGGCCTCTATGCCGTTGGCCGTGAGGGCGTCGAGCATGCTGCGGGTCTGATCCGGTACCACCACCGCGTCCAGCTCGCCCTGGAAGAACACCACCGGCACCTTGATCCGCCCGGCGTGTAGCAGAGGCGTGCGCTGGCGATAACGTTCGGCATCGCGCAGCGGGTCGCCGATCAGCCAGTCGAGGTAATCGCCCTCGAACTTGTGGGTCGCACGGCCAAGTGCCTCAGGGTCGCTGACGCCATAAAGGCTGGCACCGGCACGGAAGACCTCGTGGAACGCCAAGGCGCACAAGGTGGTATAGCCCCCGGCGCTGCCGCCCCTGATAAAGGCCTGGCTCGGGTCGATCAGGCCACGCGAAGCGAGGTGGGCGACGGCGGCGCAGGCATCCTCCACGTCGCTCTCGCCCCAGCGCAGATGCAAGGCCTGGCGGTAGGCACGACCATAGCCGCTGCTGCCGCGGTAGTTGAGGTCGGCGACGGCGAAACCGCGCTGGGTCCAGTACTGGATGCGCGGGTCGAGCACCGGGTAGCAGGCCGAGGTCGGGCCGCCGTGGATGAACACCAGCAGCGGCGACGCTGTGCCACCGGCCATGGCGGGGTAGAAGAAACCGTGGGCCACGCCATCACCGCTGGCGTAGCGCATCGGCTGCGGGGTGCTGATATGCGCGGCGGGCAGTACTTCAGCGCCGCCAGCCAGCACCTGGACGTCATGGTTGCTGCGGTCGATGGCGATCACGGCCGGCGGGCTGATCGGCGACGCGGCGATGGCGTAGATATGCCCGGCATCCATGGCCAGGCTGCGAAAGCGCGTATAGGTGCTGGCGTATCGCGTCATCTCGCCCGTATGGCTGTGTAGCCCGAGCTGGCCGAAGCCATCCTCGAACCAGCTGGCCAGGTAGCTTTGCGGGCCAAGCGCCAGCCAGGTGCAGGGCCCCAGTTGCCAAGGGGCCGCTGCGTGGTCGGCGCTTGCCGAGGGCAGGCGTTGCCAGTGCCCATCGACCTCGCCCCAGGGTTGCCAGTAACCGTCGAGGTCAGACAGGCAGTACAAGCGGCCCTGGGCATCGAAGCGCGGTTGTTGCAGGGACTCTGCACCACCGACAATGCAGTGTGGCGCTCCCCACGCACCGCTTGCATCGCGCTCGCGACACATCAGGCGGGTGAGGGTCCAGGGTTGCTGCGGGCGGTCCCATTCAATCCAGGCCAGGCGGCAGCCATCGGTACTCATGGCCGGCGTGGCATAGAAGTCGGCCCCTTCGGCGAGCACATCGCGCCGGCCTTCGGCAAGGGCAACCAAGCGGTGCTCGACATCGGTGCCATGACGCTCCTCGACCGCCAGCATTTCACCCTTGTGCCATAGCAGGTCGCCGTAACGGCAATCGGTGTACTGGGTCAGCCTGTGAGGTGGCGTGCCGTCGAGCGCCTGGAGATAGACCTGTTGATCATTCTCGTTGACGAACGCCAGGCCATCATCGGCGAGGCAGAAGCTGCCGCCACCATATTCGTACACCCGGCTGCGCACACTGAAACCATCGGGGGTGAGGCAGCGGGCCTGCTGGTCGCGCCAGTGCCAGATACGGCAAGCGCCGTCGGCAGGGCGGAATTCGTTCCAGAACAACCCCTGCTCACCGGCCTTGAGCTCGGCGAAATCGGTACCGGCGGCCACCGCCTGTGCGGCGCTGAACTCAGCCGCGGGCGATGACATGGGAGTTGCGCTCATTGCGGAAAGTCAGCTCTTCGATGGCAAGGGTGGCATGTTCGGCCTCCTCGCGGGCCTTGAGGATGATGCCGTGGTCCGGCGACTTGCCGCACACCGGGTCGGCCTTGCTGGCATCGCCGGTGAGCATGAACGCCTGGCAGCGGCAGCCGCCGAAGTCCTTTTCCTTCTCGTCGCACGAACGGCAGGGTTCGGGCATCCACTCATAACCGCGGAAGCGATTGAAACCGAACGAGTCGTACCAGATGTGGTGCAGGTCATGCTCGCGCACATTGGGGAACTGCACCGGCAACTGGCGTGCGCCGTGGCACGGCAGGGCGGTACCGTCGGGGGTGATGGTCAGGAACAGGCTGCCCCAGCCGTTCATGCAGGCTTTGGGGCGCTCTTCGTAGTAGTCCGGGGTGACGAAGATCAGCTTGCAGGGGTGATCTTCGGCCTTGAGCTTGGCGCGGTATTCGTTGGTGACGCGCTCGGCTCGCTCGAGCTGCTCACGGGTTGGCAACAGGCCCAGGCGGTTGAGCTGCGCCCAGCCGTAGAACTGGCAGGTGGCGAGTTCGACGAAGTCGGCCTCCAGGGCGATGCACAGCTCGATGATGCGGTCGATCTTGTCGATGTTGTGCCGGTGCGTGACGAAGTTGAGCACCATCGGGTAGCCGTGGGCCTTCACTGCCCGGGCCATCGCCAGCTTCTGCGCGAACGCCTTCTTCGAGCCGGCCAGCAGGTTGTTCACCTGCTCGTCGCTGGCCTGGAAGCTGATCTGGATATGGTCCAGCCCGGCCTGCTTGAAGGCGGCGATCTTCTGCTCGGTGAGGCCGATGCCGGAGGTGATCAGGTTGGTGTAGTAACCCAGGCGCCGGGCTTCACCGATCAGTTCGGCGAGGTCCTGGCGCACCAGCGGCTCGCCGCCGGAAAAACCGATCTGCGCAGCGCCCATCTCGCGGGCTTCGGCCATCACCTTGAACCACTGCTCGGTGGTCAGTTCCTTGCCCTGCTCGGCGAAGTCCAGCGGATTGGAGCAGTACGGGCACTGCAACGGGCAGCGGTAGGTGAGCTCGGCCAGCAGCCACAAAGGCAGGCCGACCGGCACCTCAGGCGAGGGTGATCCAGTGTTCGGCACGGGCCACCTCCATGAATTGCTCGATATCGTCGGCGACTTCGGGCACACCGGGGAACTGCTGTTCAAGCTCGCTGATGATCGCCGCAACGCTGCGCTGGCCATCGATCAGCCCGCCGATCAGGCCGGCGCTGTCGTTGAGCTTGATCATGCCTTCGGGGTACAGCAGCACATGGCCCTTCTGCGCCGGTTCGTACTGGAAACGGTAGCCGGGGCGCCAGGCGGGCACCCGTTCACGATTGAAACTCATAGGGCGATCCCCTTGTGCCAGACCCGTTCAGCCGTGACGCTGTGATAGGGCGGGCGGTTCAGTTCATAGGCCATGCTCATGGCGTCGAGCATGCTCCAGAGGATATCCAGCTTGAACTGCAGGATCTCAAGCATGCGCTCCTGCCCGGCACGGGTGGTGTAGTGCTGCAGGGTAATCGCCAGGCCGTGTTCCACATCGCGGCGGGCCTGGCCCAGGCGGGTGCGGAAGTACTCGTAGCCGGCCGGGTCGATCCACGGATAGTGCTGCGGCCAGCTGTCCAGCCGCGACTGGTGGATCTGCGGGGCGAACAGTTCGGTCAGCGAGCTGCTGGCGGCCTCCTGCCAGCTGGCGCGGCGGGCGAAATTGACGTAGGCGTCGACGGCAAAGCGTACGCCGGGCAGTACCAGCTCCTGGCTGCGCAACTGGTCCGGGTCCAGGCCCACGGCCTGGCCCAGGCGCAGCCAGGCCTCGATGCCGCCGTCCTCGCCTGGGGCGCCGTCATGGTCGAGCAGGCGCTGGATCCACTCGCGGCGCACTTCGCGGTCCGGGCAGTTGGCCAGAATCGCCGCATCCTTCATCGGGATGTTGACCTGGTAATAGAAGCGGTTGGCCACCCAGCCCTGGATCTGCTCGCGGCTGGCGCGGCCCTGGTACATCGCCACGTGATACGGGTGATGGATGTGGTAATAGGCGCCCTTGGCGCGCAGGGCCTGCTCGAATTCGGCAGGGGACATCGGTGTTGCGTCATTCATTCAGCGCACTCCCTTGGAATGAACCATCGGCCCCTGTGGGAGCGGGTTTACCCGCGAATGCTTCGGTGCATTCACTGCCGCATTCGCGGGTGAACCCGCTCCCACAGGCTTGTGCAATACCTTCACAATTCGATGCTCATGCCATCGAAGGCCACTTCCACACCCCGACGCTGCACCTCGGCCCTTTCTGGCGAGTCTTCGTCGAGGATCGGGTTGGTGTTGTTGATGTGGATAAGCACCTTGCGCTGGCGTGGGAAGCCGTCCAGCACTTCGAGCATGCCGCCCGGGCCGTTCTGCGCCAGGTGGCCCATCTCGCGGCCGGTGCGGGTGCCGACACCGCGACGCTGCATTTCATCATCCTCCCACAGGGTGCCGTCGACCAGCAGGCAGTCGGCGCCGTGCATCATCTGCAGCAGCTTGTCGTCGACCTGGCCCAGACCCGGCGCATAGAACAGTTTGCCGCCGGTGCGGGTGTCTTCCACCAGCAGGCCCAGGTTGTCGCCCGGGTGCGGGTCGAAACGGTGCGGCGAGTAGGGCGGTGCGGCGCTGCGCAGGGGGAAGGGGGTGAAGCGCAGGTTGGGGCAGGCGTCGATCACGAAGCTGCCTTCGAGCTCGATGCGGTTCCAGATGAGGCCACCGTTCCAGTGGCTGAGCATGGTGAACAGCGGGAAGCCGGTGGTCAGGTCCTGGTGGACCATGTCGGTGCACCACACCTTGTGCGGGCAGCCTTCGCGCAGGCTGAGCAGGCCGGTGGTGTGGTCGATCTGGCTGTCGAGCAGAACGATCGCGTCGATGCCGGTATCGCGCAGGGCGCGGGCCGGCTGCATGGGCGCGAAGGCCTGCAACTGGGCGCGGATGTCGGGCGAGGCGTTGCACAGGATCCAGTGCTCGCCGTCGTCGGACAGCGCGATGGAAGACTGGGTGCGCGCAGTGGCGCGCAATGTGCCGTCGCGGTAACCCTTGCAGTTGGCGCAGTTGCAGTTCCACTGCGGGAACCCGCCACCGGCGGCAGAGCCGAGAATCTGGATGTACATGGCCACTCTCTATCCGAAAAACCGTGTCCGAAAACAAAAACGCCCCGGCGGGCCGAGGCGTTGAACCGCAGAGCTGCTTAGCGGCTGGCGAAGTACATGGTGACTTCGAAGCCGATACGCAGGTCGGTGTAAGCGGGTTTGGTCCACATGGGATGTCTCCTTCCGGATGGGGTTGAGTTGAACAGCTGATGATTGGGTACCGCCTGAAACAGGCAGTTCCATTAGCCGGGGTTGCGCTATCTTACAAGAATTATATGTACCGAAAGGTTAATTCTTCGAAAAGCGCCGTTACATTCCGGGTAACAATCCAGCTGCACCTACTGCCAGCGAGCGTCCGGTGCTGCGGCATTACCCAGGCAGAGCCAGCCGTGGCGGGCACTGATCAGCAGCTGCAACAAATCGTCCAGAAAGTCCTGCTCGGTATTGAGAATAGACCAGCTTGTGTAGGAAAGGTCTGGGTTGTGCTGTGCGATGTGCGCCTGCCAAGCCCACTCAGCCACCTCGGCGTTGCCCATGCTGGCTTCGTCGAACTGCTCGGCGAGTTGCCGGCGGCTCTGGGTATCCAGGCTGATGCCTTGGTGCAGGAGGCCCAGCAGGTGGCCGAGGATCTGCTCATGGCTGGCGTGGGGTGATTGCACGCCAAACAGCAGCCCGCCGACGCCCTCGACCTGACGGAAGGTACTGAATACGGCGTACCCCAGTTGCAACTCCACCCGCAGGCGCTGGTACACCGGGCCTTGCAGCAGGTGTGCGAGCAGGCGGCCGGCCGGCTGCAGCTCAGCCGGCAACGGGCAGAACAGCAGCAGTGCCGGCTCGCTGCCCGACGTGGGTACCTGCCGCCACTGCCGGCCAGTGATCGCCACCTTCGCCCGGGGTGCGCCGGGTTGGCCCATGACCCCCTGCAATGCAGCCCCCAGGGCGTTGTGCTGCGTTGCCGCGAAGCCCACTGCCAGGCCCTGCCAGTGGGCCTGTTGCCACAGCGAGTCGAGCAAGGGCTGGGTGAGGATGCAGGATGGCTGCGGTTGTTCCTCACCGGCCATCAGCGCATCCGGCAATGCCTTGAGCAGGGCGCGTATCGGGATCAGTTCCGGTTCCACGGCAGCAGGGGCAGTCCAGTGCTCGGCGGCGGGTCTGTGCATGATTGCGAGGGTTTCTTCGATACCTCTGATCACCGCTGTCGGCTGACCGGCGGCCTGCAGTTGCCAGTACTCACCGCTGGCACTGAAGCGCAACTGTAGGGCAACACGCTCGGCGCGCTCCTGCAGCGGTTGCAAGGCGCGTTCGATGATTGCCTGGAAGCGAACGCGCAGCGGCGATGGGATGTGCCAACGCAAGTAGAGGCTGGCGAACTGGCGGGTGGGCGGCAGGTTGTTGTCGAGGGTCAGGGCCGTGGGCAGTGGTGCGCTGTGGGCAGGCATCGTGCTGTCCAGCAGCGGCTCTGCGGGTGGCAACTGCCAGCGGCCGCTGTTTGCGTGGGGCAAGCTGTCCAGCAACCTGGCGAAGGCCGCAAGGCCTTGCTCATCGAGCTTCTCGAAGGGCTGGCCACTGCTGTCGCGGCGCGCAAGTTCGAGCGCGCTGCAGCTTTGCTTGCGGCAATGCTGCAACTGGGCGTAGGCATCGTTCAACTGTTCGGCCGGCTGCCTGCGGATGAAGCCCAGCCAGCCGTGCAGCAGCGACTGTGCCCTGTGCAGTGAGGCTGCGGCGGGCAGCTGCAGCTGGATATGCCAAAGCATCTGCCCGGCGTGGGCATACAGCAATTGCGTGGTGCAGCCCTGCAGCCAGCCGCGTTGGCGCAGTTCGGCCAACCAGCCGCCTGGTCGGCTGTCGTTGAGCAGGGTCAGCAGCAGGTCCAGTGCCTGTTCTGCCGCCGCGGGCAGGCCTTCATGGGCGAACAGCAGGTCATGGCGCGAGCCGCTGGCTGCGGGGGGACGCAGCTGCCCGTCGAGTAGGTTCACAGGGGGATCCCGCTGCTCACGCACACCTGCCGGGAACAGCGCACCGAACTGTTTGCCCAGTTGCTCCAGCTCGTCCAGCGGCTGCGGCCCGGCCAGGCTCAGGGTCACCTGCCCGCCTTGGTAGAAACGCCGATGGAAAGCGTTCAGTGCCTGCTGGAAGCCGCGAGCGTGCAGCGTCAGGCTGTGCCGGTTGCCCGCATGGAACCCACTGAGCGGATGGTGCGCCGACACCGACTGCAGCAGGTTGAACTGGCGCTGGGCTTCGGGGTTGCGCGACCAGGCGATGAACTCGGCGTGGATGACCTCGCGTTCGCGACGCTGGCGTTCCAGGCCGAGGTCCGGTTCGACGAGCATCTGGCACAGGCGCTCCAAGCCACCGGCCATTGCCATGGGCGGTACCTCGAAGAAGTAATCGGTGGTGCGCTCACGGGTGCTGGCGTTCACCTGGCCGCCCAGGCCCTGCACGTAGCGCATCAGGCCGTCTTGCAACGGGAAGCGGGCAGTGCCGAGGAAGAACAGGTGTTCGAGGAAATGGGCCAGGCCCGGCCATTTGGCAGGTGCGTCATGGCTGCCGGCGTGTACTCGCAAGGCTGCAGCGGCGCGCTTGAGGCGCGGGGCGTGGCGCAGGGTCAGGTGCAGGCCGTTGGGCAGGGTCAGGTGACGGGTAGTGTCGGGCATGGCGTCATGCTAGCGCGCCAAGGCGGTGTTGTCTGTGCTGGCCCATTCGCCGCCTAGCAGGCTCCCATAGGATTGCACATAACTTACTGATTTAGCGGGACCTGTAGGAGCGGCTTCAGCCGCGAACACCGGCAAAGCCGGTGCCATCCACTGCGTCGTCTGCTTCGCGGCTAAAGCCGCTCCCACAAGGTGCGCGCTGGGTCCCCTGTCAGTGCAAGTCGCGGCGCAGATCGGCCAGGTACGGAAACGCCTCTCGCCCTTTCACCACTCGCTCGTGCTCCAGTTCCGCCAGCCACAAGCCCTCGTCATGCCCGGCCATTGCCAGCAGGCTGCCGTCCGGCCCGACGATGCTGCTCTGCCCGCAATACTGGATCTCGCCTTCGCTGCCACAGTAGTTGGCGTACACCAGGTAGCACTGGTTCTCCTGCGCCCGCGAGCGCACGGTCACCTGGCAGACGAAGTCATACGGCGCCATGTTCGCCGTCGGCACCAGGATCAGCTCGGCGCCGGCCAGTGCCAGGCGCCGGGCGTTCTCCGGGAACTCGATGTCGTAGCAGATCAGCAAGCCGACCTTCCAGCCGTCAAGCTCGACCACCGGGAAGTGATTGGCGCCCGGGCTGAACATCGAACGGTCAAGCTCGCCGAACAGGTGGGTCTTGCGGTAGTTGCACAGGCTGCGGCCATGGGCGTCGATCAACTGGACGCTGTTGTAGATCGCGCCGTCGTCGGCCCGTTCGGGGTAGCCGTAGACGATGGCGATACGGTGAGCCTGGGCGATTTCCACCACGCTCATCGCCGAAGGGCCATCGTCGGCCTCGGCCAGGCGTTCCACCTGGTCCAGGCCGATGTTGTAGCCACTCAGGAACATTTCCGGGCACACCAGCAGTTGGGCGCCTTGTTGGGCGGCCAGCTGGGCCTGGTGCTGAAGGCGTTCGAGGTTGCCGGGCACGTCCAGGGGGCCGGGCGTGCCCTGGAACAGGGCGATGCGCATCACGCTACTCCTTCGCTCAGTCGGCCAGGGCGATGGGGCCGATTTCATGGAACACATCGCCTGGGCCTGGGTTGTCCGGGTGGGTCTGGCCACCGAAGTGGTTCATGATACCCCACACCGCGTTCAGCGAAGTCTGCACCGCGCCTTCCACCCAGGCCGGGGTCCACGACACGTCGTCACCGGCGATGAAGATGCCGCGCTGCTCGGCGGGCATGTCCTGCTGCATGAAGTGCGCGTACATGCGCTGGTTGTAGCGATAGTGGCCCGGCAGCGCGCCCTTGAAGGCGCCGAGGAAGTGCGGGTCGGCTTCCCAGGAAATGGTGATCGGGTCGCCGATGATGTGCCCGGCGATGTCGGTCTTGGGGTAGATTTTCTTCAGTGCATCGAGGGCCAGCTGCACGCGCTTTTCGGTCGGGTGCGGCAGCATCTTCAAGGCATCGCTCATCCAGGCGTAGGACAGGCAGATCACCCCTGGCTTGTCGTCACCGTTGTCGAACAGGTAGGTGCCGCGGGTCAGGCGATCGGTCAGGGTCATGCTCATCAGGTCGCGGCCGGTTTCCGGGTCTTTGTCTTTCCAGAACGGCCGGTCGACCATCACGAAGGTCTTCGACGACTGCATATAGCGGGTGCGGTCCAGGGCCATCCACATCTTTTGCGAGAACAGTGCCTCCTCGCAGTCGATCTGGGTGGTCAGCAGCCAGCTCTGGCAGGTGGTGAGCACCGCCGCATAGTGGCGTACGTCGCCATAGTTGTCGGTAACGGCCAGCAGGCCATCGGAGGCCCGAGCGATGCGCTTGACCCCGGTGCGCGGTGCGCCGCCGTGCAGCGAGCTCAAGCTGGTGCCGGCCGGCCAATGGGCGCAACGTTCCGGCACATGGCGCCAGATCCCCTGCGGTACCTGCTCGACACCGCCGACCACCAGGTGCTGATGATCGTCGCAGTTGGTCATGACCACCCGGAAGATTTCCAGCATCGAGTTGGGGAAGTCGGAATCCCAGCCGCCGGTACCGAAGCCCACCTGGCCAAACACTTCGCGGTGCTGGAAGCTCAGCTTGGCGAACGAGCGCGAGGTGGCGACGAAGTCATAGAAGGTGCGGTCATCCCAGAGCGGCACCAGCTTGTTCCACAGGTCTTTCAGGCGTGGCACATCGCGGTCGCGGATGGCCTGCTGGATATCGCTGAATTGCGCGCCGCTCTCCAGGGCGTCGGCCCAGGCATCGGCCACTTCGTGGAACAGCTGCGGCAGGTCGGCCTTGCTTTCGGCGTAGTAGGTCTGGCCTTCGAGGTCGATCACTGTGCTGCCCGAGGCCGGGGTGAGCGGGTTGGGGAAGGGTTTGGTTTCCAGGCCCAGCTTGTCGACGTAGTGATAGAACGCCGTGGACGACACCGGGAAGCGCATGCCGCCCAGCTCGGCGACGATGCCATCGGTGCCATTGAAGGCTTGCGAACGCAGGCGCCCGCCCAGCTTCGACGCTTCGTACACCACCGGTTTGAGGCCCAGCTTCATCAGTTCGTAGGCCGCCACCAGCCCGGCAATGCCACCCCCGACAATCGCCACTTCCTCGCCATGCCGCGCTGCGGGGATGCTGCCCAGGCCGGCCGGGTGTTCCAGCCAGTCATCGAAGCCGAAGGGGAAGTCCGGGCCGAAGATGGTGACGGGTTTCTTGCCGTCGGCGGGGTGGCGGTTGTTCTTGTTCATGTAATGACCTTGCCAGAGAGGCTGCGCAGGGGGCGGAGCCTGAGTATAGAGAATGACTGGTGGCCATTTTATGAAGCGCGGTGTTCGTAAATAAGATGCAGAGTGGCGTCGTTATGTCGTTTGTTTCGTCGTTATGATGCTATTGCATCTCATATCGACGAATCAGCGCAAGGAGGCCAGGTGCTCGACTGTCTCGGGGTACTTCTGCACCAGGCGGATCAAGGCGATGGCCTGGGCGTTGGGTTGAGAACGGCCTTGTTCCCAGTTCTCCAAGGTTCGTGCGTTGGTGCGCAGGTAGGCGGCGAACACTGCGCGCGACATGTTCAGGCGCTGGCGCAGTTCGATCAGCTCGTTGGGTACCAGCGGTGCCAGTTGTTCGAATTCGACCTTGTGCGAGCGCAGGGTGAGCTTGCCGGCCCGTTCGCCGGCGAGGGCGTCGAAGCCTTCGGTGAGTTCAGTGAAGATGTTGCGTGGCATTGGCGGCCCTCATCAAATATCTGTACGTATTTTGCGTATAGTTTGTGATTTGGTCGTCAAATCGTCAATAGGGTGGACTGCTGCCAGCCCAAATGGAGAGGGGAGAAGAGGGAGGGGAGAGAATTGCTGAATATGTCGCAGATAAAGGGCTGTAGCCTTGGGTGCCCCCGTCTGTTCGGCATCTGCGGCGATGGGCTGTCCATCATTCCTACAGACCATCTAAAGATAGGGAATTATCCTACTCGTCTTGTCGCTCTGGTCTGGCTGCACGGGTAATTCTTCACGGCTAATTTCTTGCGGTCGCCGCACATTCGGTGACTGGGCGTGAGAAACCCATCCTTCAACTTGAGCGCCGAGGCATGCTTTATGGCAGCCGTGCGCGGGCAGGCTATTGCCTGGCCGGATTCCAAGTTGGCCGGTTTCTCACCCCGCGTATGGCTGCCACCTTGTTCCTGTGAGAAGGAACAGTGGGCAGCTTTTCCTAGCCCAACTTGGAAACTGCGCCATGAAGAAAATCGTCCCCGACCCACCCCTGAAACTGAATCCCACCACCGAGCGCCCGTTCTGCACCTGCCAGTCCAGTCACCCGCCCATCTTCACCGTCCGCCCCGGCGTCGATGCCGCCGACGCGCTTGTGCACACCAGCATGTTGGCGTCCGCGATCCAGGAAATCGCCGACGACTACGCCCTGCATCACGCGCCCGAGGCGAATCGGGCGATGATCTGGTCGATCGTGCATTCGGCTGAAACCATCCGGGCACTGACGGATGGCCTGCTTGACGCGATGGAGGCCTGATGGCCGACCGTGGGGCAGTCAGCCCGGTTGCCCCCGGTCTACCTTGCTGCTGAGAATGATCGACGTGGTGGTCTTCTCGACCCCGTCGAGGCTACCGATCTGGTCGAGCAGTTGGTCCAGCTGTTCCGGCGAATCGCTGTGCAGCCAGGCCACATAGTCGAACTCGCCACTTACGGCACACAGCTGCTGCACCTGGCCCATGGCCGACAGCCGCCGCACCACCTCCTTGCCCGCACGCGGCTGCACCTTGATCCCCACATAGGCTTGCAGCCCGCCGCCGATCAGGCGTTGGCCAAGCCGGACGCCATAGCCGGTGATTACCTTGCTCTTCTCCAGCCGTGCCAGGCGCGAATTCACCGTGGTGCGGGCGATACCGAGCTGCCGGGCCAGGGTGGCGACGCTTTCGCGGGCATTGATCTGCAACAGGGCGATCAGCTGGCGGTCGATTTCGTCGAGGGCGATGGGGCGTGAGTCAGGCATGGCTAATCTCTGCAGTGGACGCGCTAGCCTAGCCAGCCGCCACGCTGCAGGGCAAGCGCTGGCTTTTGTGGTGCAAGCCGCTAATATTGCGGCCTCATGCCGCCCGGCAAGGATCGGGGGGCCACCATTGCAGGCGGAGTTGCAGATGAGTCTCAGGGACTGGTACTGGAAGCGCTGGATACGTCGCCAGGGGGGCAAAGTCGGCCTGGGGGTGTCGAAGTTCGGCAAGCGCGCCGTACTCGACCTTGAGCAGGAGGTCCGCCTCGGCGATGTCATACTCGACTGCCGCGAACTGTCGATCGGCGCCCACACCTACATCCGCAGCGATTGCCTTCTGCAACTGGTCGAATCGATCGGACGCTTCTGTTCGATCGGCAGCGGTGCCGTGATCGGCCAGGAAAAGAACACCCATCCGGTCGATTGGCTCAGTACCCACCCGTTCCAGTACACCGGCACCACCCTTGAATACACCGCGCGCGTGGACATGGCCAGTATTGGTCACGATGTGTGGATCGGGCACAGCGCGATGGTGATGGAAGGGGTCAAGGTCGGTACCGGGGCGATCATCGCCACCCGTGCCGTGGTCACCCGTGACGTGCCGCCCTATGCCGTGGTGGCAGGTGTGCCTGCCCGGGTGGTTCGTTACCGCTATCCGCCAGACATGATCGAGCGTCTGCTCGCCAGCCGTTGGTGGGAGCGTGACGTGCAGGCGTTGCAGCGTTTGCCGCTCAATGACCCGGCGGCCTGCCTGGCGGCAATTGAGCCACTTCCCCCGGCACGCTATGGGCGGATTCGCCTAAGCCGAAAGGGTGGCGAGGTGCTGGCCGGCCCGCAGTGAACGGACGGGCCGCAGAAACGAAAAAGCCGCGCATCAGCGCGGCTTTTGTATTTCTGGTGGGCCCACACGGACTCGAACCGTGGACCAAAGGATTATGAGTTGTGGCCTAACACCACAACACTAGGTAAATCTAAGCAAATCCAGGGAAATATACAACTGCTACAACTAATTGATTTTCATAGATTTATCAAATTTAGGTAAATCATGAGGCACTTGGCACTGTACCTCTGTTGTACCTTTTTCTACCTCATCCGCGTTAACGCAGTGTGTACCACGGGATGGATGAACTTCCCCCAGGGTGGCCTCTTGCAGGGCAAACGTCGATGCCACGGATGGTGAAGTGCGGAATGGAGGAGCTGCCCTCTGGATGCCCTCTCGCTGGGCAGATGTCACTGCCTCGGATCTGGTAGTGGGGTATGGAGGAGGTGCCATCAGGATGGCCACGAGCTGGGCAGATATCGGTTCCTCGAATTGAGAAATGGGGTATTGATGAGCTTCCTTCCGGATGCCCGCGTGCTGGGCGCAGTTCTGTAGCCATTGCTGATCTCCTTCTCATGGGTTTTGAAAAAGACTAGCTGTAGAGCTCCGTATCGCTAGTGATACGGAGCCTATCCTATGTCTACTTATGTTGCTCTTGAGGATTGCCGGCAAGGGCTCGAGTGTAATCCAGGTCGTTAACCTTCACCGGATCGGCCTTGAGCCAGTAATTCTCAGAATTACAGTTGGTGCACATCAATTTTGTTCCATCTTCGTTCAGGGCGTACTTCGTTGATGAGTCTCTGGAGAGAAGCACCAGTTCATTGCCATCCACTTCGAAATTACGATCCGTCGAGATTAGTTTGTTCGCAGTGCTGTAAGTGAATGCCCAGTGTTTCACGCCTTTCTCAGGGCTTATCGACATAATGAATAGAGAGTCATCTTTATAGTGACGTTTAGCTACCCAGTCACCACTGAACTTAACCAGCTTTGCAGCTTCAGCCCTACGTTTCTCCTCTTCTCTTTCTGCCGCTTGGCGCTTCTCTTCTTGCGCTTTCAGCATCGAGTCTACGTCGTATGGCTCAGAATTGAGTAGTGCCCAGTCGATCGGCAGCCGGATCGAGCGTTCGCTGCAGTTTAGACAGTTCAGTCCGCGCTCATCTTCAGCACGTTTGAACGTCAGATGTACATTCTCTTTAGACGAGTCCAACAGAAGCTTCTCATTCTTATAAGATACTGCGAAATCGGTCAAGCCGCTGATTTCTGCTGTGGACTTATTTACAATGAAAAATTTGGCATTGTCACCAGTAATATTCAGCACTAGATGTTTGCCGTAAGGGCCATCCGTTCCGTAAGCGCCGCTAAAATCTTCTCCCCCGCATCCTGCCAGACTTCCAACGGCTACGAGTGCGGCTGCAAATTTCATTATGTGGTTCACAGACTAAGTCCTTTCATTGAGAGCTAAACGAATTAGAGTCTGGCCTGCAGGCGTGGCCAGATTGGTAACCCTAATTCCGCACCACGTGTGGCAGAAGCCGACCAGCACGCAGGGCGAGGCAGCTCTTGTAGAGCTTGCGCTGGCATTTTGACATCAAAAAACTGACTAGTGCTAGCCGGTAGAACGAATAGGGATCGGGAGGAAAAGCAGAGGACTGAAGCGAAAAGAGGAGCCTCAGGCTCCTCATTCTTTACTCCCTATGGGGTGGGGAGAGCGGGGCTCTGAGGCCCCTTGCTAAAGGGAGGAGATCGTCTGTATTCAGATCGAACCGCCTCTCAGTACCTGCCACACGCAGCGACTACGCTGGATTTACCCCTCCGCCTCGTACGCTGGACCGGCCAAGCGAATAGAATCATAACGGCTACTTCTCAGGTTTCCAACCCAAATTGTGCAGCCAACTGCCGGCGTTGAATTTCCTGGTCGGTATGCAGGTCTTCTCCCCAGCAGGATTCAGTCAGATGCTGGCGCGCCTCGTCGAGGGTCTCTCCCAGGATGGCCAAAAGGGCAGCCCTAGCGATTTCGTCGGTGCTGAGGAGGGCGATCGCACGCAGTTGGTAACGTTCGGGATCTGTCATTTAGGTATTCTCCGAGAGACGTTCCAGGCGTCTCGCTTCTTGCTGTAGGAATGTCAGCTCCGCTATCTCCGGATCGTTTGTCAGTGGGGGGTAGTGACGTTCGCCGAATAGCCTCTTCTTCGTGTAGGCCTTCATGTGTCCAGCCCAGTCCTCTCTATTTACGGGGGGAAGTCCCAAAGAATCCCTTTTCACTGCAACGTAGTAGCGGAGTTCCTTCAGGGCAAAACGGATTTCGTAATGATTAGGGAGTGAGAAAAATCCAGACAGTCCATAGAACCGCTCTAGTCGGTCTAGGTAGCTCTCCTTTTTGATCCAGCAGTACCAGACGCAAACGCTACCTAGTTTGATGCGAGGATCTGACTTGTAGGTGCCATTTGGCTCTGCTCCTGGTGGGCTACAAGCACAGAGTGCTGCAGCTAAGCAGGTTGCTGATGCTAACTGAATAGCTTTCCTCATAATTATTTCTTTTCCTTCTTGCTCATGTCTTTATCAAAGAGATCGAAACTCCAATCGGTAGGCCGATCATCACGCATATAAATAACTTTGCTGCCTCACGTTGCCCGATAAGCCAGCAAAACAATGCGAGATATGCTGTATGTACCCAAGACATTGCCGCCCAGAACAAAACTGGTGGATATGGTAGAGGAATGTATGAGTTTGCCATGTTGATCAAAACAATTGTCGGAATGACCAAGCAAAGCCAAGCGGCTACTATCAAGAGCCGAATATTCATCCTAGGCCCTCCCCAGGTAGTCAACTGTTGGAGCAGGTAGTGAACTCATGCGTCGTTCCAGCTCGCGCTCATGCAACCGCTGAACTTCAATTCCGATTCCTAGGCGCGAATTCACCTCGCCTAGCAGCAACTCAAGTTCCAAGTCGTCCAGCTCCGGAGCTGAAGGGCGAACGCCGGATAGACCTTGGCAGAAATACAGGGAGTAGCCGATTAACTGCGGGCGGAGGTATCTAGGGTCATCGTCCAGGGTCCAGTAGCGATGGCTGAGTCTCAACATGGCATCAAGTAGCCAACGCAAATCTCGCGGCGGGCTGTCTGCCAAGTCATGCTGTTGCTCTAGGAAATCGCTGTAAGTGGTACTCATGGTCAGGCTCCATTGGTTGGGAAGCCTGACCATCCCCCTGTTTGCGGTGTGCCAGAAGCTATCAGTCGTCATTTTTTTTCGGACGTCTTTTCTGGCTACGTGGAGTTCTCCCGGTGCTGAAACGACCCTCGTTTGCTGCCACTCCTGGAACCAAAGGGGGGATGGACGAACGTGCAGAAGTGTTGCCTGTTGAGGACCACCCACCGCCGGAACTGACCTCCTGCGCGGTTCGTACTTTCTGTTGTGTCCCCTGGTCAGCCACGGAGCCTCCTCCGCCGTCGCCTCCTCCCGAAGGGCCGCCAGGGTGCTTATTGTCGCTCTCCATTGCTGCGGACCAGCCTCGGGAAATGACGCGCATCGCGATCCCTGCCACTACGGAGGCCGCTTCGGGAATCGTTGTTGCTGCATTCTGGGCGGCAGCGCCCAGAGGCCCGACGACAACGCCTGTGATCTTCATCGCCATGAAGGCGCTCACAGGAAGGATTAGCGCGAATACCAGCAGCAGAGATCCTCGTACTAGATCTTGATCTGCACTGGCCCCTTGCCAACCGGCAACAGCAGCAGCCTGAGTTACAGCCACGCTGCCTATAGAGATCGACGCGGCGACTGTTACCAACTGGGCCATGATCACAAGTAAGACAGGGAACACCAGGAGGGACAGCCAATTGGTTAGGCTGGTAATGCCTCGGATGAGGGCCATCATCAGATAGATCGGCATGGTGGTGAGCACAAGCCATAGGAGGGCTGCACAGCCGGCAACATAAAGAGGTAAGAGCGTGTACAAATCAATGTAACTGGACAGCGATTTGATTAACTGCAGACCGGTTACTGAGCCGGAGACTAAGTCCGACCACAAACTACTTTCTGCTTTTCCATCATTGAGGGATCGGTTTATGGTCCGTTGCAGGGCTCGAGCAGCCCCTACCACACCGCTATTTGTATTTGCTGATTGACCATCGGAAGCTTTGCTTCCAGTCTCGACGAGGGCGTTATACGCCTGCTCGGCACCAAGTTGTGCGACTTGGTATGCCTCATAGCAGTTGCTTGGCGAGAATCCTTGAGCGGTTGCTTTCCCCTCGGATTCTTTCCATGCCTGAGCCCGTTTTTCCATTGCTGATGCTAACGCACCAGGTGCATCGCCAATTGAGAGGTAGTCGGGGGTGGTCCCTTCTTCGCCACGATACGCCCCGAGCCAATACCCTTTTGTTGGCAACTTATATGGCGATTGACTTACGAAAGGGTCATTTTTCTCCTTGAGAGCTGCAATGCCGGCAGCTCGGCGTCTCTGGATCGTGTTCAGATCGAGAACGTCTAACCATTGATAGGGTGTAAATCGGATGTGCCAGGCTTTGGATAGCTGTGCCATCAGTCCGATGTCGGAGTCTGGCATCCCCAGCCCACCACCACCCATGAGGCCAACAGCGTGATATGCCTCAATAGGCACAGCGTCCTGGGCCTTTTTGAACATTTCCGGTGACGGGTTGCACTGCGCATTGTAGTCCCGGATGAGTCTCGCCAGATCAGTATTCGCGAACTGCGATGCGGTCCGCTCAACAGCCGAGTCAGTGACACTTTGCGCCGGCAGAAACTGCCCCGCGTCGCTAAATCGTTCGTCCAGGGCGCGCTGCATGGCAGTGCTGAAAATTTTTTGTATGGAGAATGCCAGCGTTGCGCCGTGGGTGGTTAGGTTGACTGAGTCGACAACTGTTCCTGAGGGTAGTGTCAGCTTCTGAGGCTGCAGCCCCCAGCCAACGGCTAACAGCACTAGAGCACCAGACAGAACGCCTTGTCGCATTGTGTTCTGACCGAGCACTCCAATCAGCACCATGATGAGCATGATTGCGGCGCCACTGACAAACAGAGAGCCAGTGGCATGACCTATGGCGATCATCAGCGGGCTAGTGGCAACGATTAGCTGTTCTACGACGCCGCTGAATGTGGAGAAGATCCAGTCGAAATTTCGGAGTGACTCAGCGTCCATCATAGGGCCCTCCACTGCTCGGGTAGCAGCCAGCAGATCAGCGCCACGCCGAGCACGAAGGGGGCTACGACGCCTACAGTGCCCCAGGCCTCATATCCGAGCAGGGCTCCGGGCGCGAGTCCAAATGTGATCAGGTGTGCGATGCGCGTGCGGTTACGCCGCGAGAGCAGGCGGTCGGCGTGGATGCCAGGCTTGGTGCTAACACGATAAAGGCCCAGAGCGATCAGGGGCACCAGGATCAGTATTTGGAAATTGTCCATTGAGAATTCCTGCGAGGTTTGCGCGACCAGCAAAACGCAGGTGTTAGACGGATTCCAGCCAAAATAGGGGGCTGAATTTCGCCTATGGTAGGAGGGGGAGAGCTTGTAAGATTCTGACTTGGTGCACGGGCTCACACGTTGCGAGAGCCCGTGCTGAACGGATCAAACGAGCACCCTACCTACTAAAATGTCGATCAGATCAGGATCGAGGGGGCCCATGATAGGTACGGGAGTGGTGTCGAGCATCACCAACCAATATGGCGCCCGCTCGACGTTTACCTGATGATGCTCCTGCCAGGATTTCTGGGTTTCCTGCATGCCTATCTGGTTCACCAACCAGGCATCATTCAGATCGACCTCACCGTGCTCGTCCGCGATGGCGCAGAGCTTACTTGCCTCCGAAAGGAGGCGACCTGCATCGGGTTGGTTGATCCCATATTGTGTGGCGATTTTCTCAACCTGAGTTTCATTCATTGGATGCTCCTATTGGCCAGTTGGTACCTCATGCCTAAAGAGCACGCTGGGGGATTGGACTCCAGTCAAACCTTAGGGCTGGAATTCCGACTTATCCGCGGGTAGATCCCAGATAAGAGTTCGTGATTGAAATGCGGCCATGGCCGAGTTCCTCCGTGATGATTTGGCGGGCATCTCGATCATCAAGCCCTGCGGAAGTAAGCCCTTCTGGAAGCTGGGGTATTGGCCGTATCACTTGTCCAAACCACCCGTTTTCTCCGCCAACAAAATGAGCCTGTGTCGACAGGGTTCGTTGTACCGCTGGGCACTGTCTCCCTGTCAATTGAAGGTATCGAGTCTGTGCGTAGAGGTGGCGCAATCCATGGTTTTTATGGAGCCCGGCTGCATTGGTTTGGTATTCATACCGTTTGAGCTGCTGCGCGTACGAGAGGTGAGCAGGGATTAGGCTTGAGGTTCCGCAGAAGTCGTGTAGCTCGCGGAGCAGTGCTTTCTGCTCTGGAGTCCGAATCAGGATTTCTCGAGCCCTGCCCCCTTTGCACCAGGAAGCCGCCAGAGCAATGCGATCGGTCCCTCTGTCTGCTTCCGCGACCCGGAATTTAATTGACTCCTCGCGACGTAGACCGAACTCGGCCTGGAGACGAAGGCTGAACTGGATATGGCGGTCATGTACCTGCTGTAGAGCCCCTACAGTCAAAGCGGTAGCACGGGATTCGCGAGCAATGTACTGGCGACGTTCGATACCGAGGTCATCATTTCTCAACCCGGCAACGCCGGGCCGGCCGGCCTTCTCGCAGGCCCAGCGCAGATGCGCCATCCGGTTTTTTATCGTGGCGGGGCTTAGGCCGTCACCTTTCCATTTACCTACCAAGGCTCGTAGGTGCTTTTGGGCGACACGATCAGCACGTAGGTTCCTATAGCCAAGTTCTCGGAGCTGTCGTGCCGATAGGCTGAGGGTGGCCCGTCGTGCTGATTGCGTGGAGAAAGAACCGTCGCGATTGTGTTTTTGTGTCTGCACCCAATCCCATTCGAGTTTGTCCATAACCATCGCTCAGTGAATATCTGAAGCAAGGTCAACACATTGACCCGGCCCGTTCCATTCAAAGGCTAGGGCTGAAATTCCGTCCAGATCTCGGGCGGCCGCAACGTCGAGGATGAGCGGTAAGTGTTAGTTCCTGTCCCAATCACTGAGTGAAGGGAGCTGGCCAAGGCCAGGATCGGAACGACGTTGCTAATGACCTAAGGAGGTCGCCGTAACGAGCGGACTCGGAGAGTCGCGGTTACGGAATTGGTGCGCTCAATCCCAGAGGACGAGCTGCAACCAAATGCACGCTGAGCCGGTGCAATGCCGTGTCCACAACGACAGCCTGACCGAGGTCAGTTGGAGGGGCACCCTACGGTGGACCACGTAGAGGCGGCTCGTTTGAGCCGGTGTAGTTTTCGCGCCTACAACGACTCAGTTTTACGTCCAGAGCTGGACGACCCTCAATTTCACGAACAACAGCCGAGGGTTCTGTTGATCGCCTGGCGTGACGCCACCAGGAGTCGGGCGATGAATCATCGCTGCCAGGTTGCCAACCCTGGAGCGTTTGCCGCCTCTGACGAGTGAATTCACAGATCAGAGGCGGCGACGATGCAGCACCAGAATTGCTGGCTGGCTGCATCATCCCCCGCAACCGGAATCGGAAATTTTCGACCCGGCTAACGGTGAGAATTAGGGGCCATCACGTGGCCGTCACCAGAAAAACATATCCAATAAATCGAAGCAAGCCAAAAGACTGCTCTGAAAACAAAATTGGCTGTAAGCCTCGCGTAGCGGGGCTTACAGCCTGAAAGGCAAGCTTCAACGGGTGCATAAATGCACCCGCTTTTGGGCCCGCTTTGCGGGCCTACGCTCTGCGTCACTACCTAATGGTAGTGACGCAGAGCTATCCCACCTCACTGCCAGATCCAGGCAAAAAGCACCCAAAGCGCCCCAAGAATGCCCGAGAGATTCCCTTTCCTACCCTTTTGTGCCGTTGATCGCCTCAAAAAGGCTCGGTGAAAAATCCCCTTCTACGCCTTTTCCCGTCATTTGTTGCCTTAGAAAACACCCAAATATCCCTTTTCCCGCCCTAAGCTGCCCTGAGCCAAATCGGCGCTCTTAGGCTTTTCAAGGGATTTCAGCTACCGGTTTTGGCTTGGATGTTGACCCATTCCCTTGCAGATTCCCTTTTCGGGTTAACTACTGGGAAGTCAGATTCATGAAACCGCTATGGCTGATGGCCACATGCATTTTGCTAACCCTCGCAGGATGCATTGACACTCGACCGACAGAAGGCGTGTTCGCGAGTACTGCTGTATGGCGAGCAGGCTACGTTTTACTCGAGCTAGCTAATGGTCATGCCGTTATGCGGTGGTTCGATGACCAAGGACGGGAGAACCGCCGCCAGGAGTTCACAGTTGAGTTGTGGAGTGGGAGGGGAGGGCTCCAATTGACTGGAGCAGATCAATTCGTGCTGAGATGGGATGGTACTGGAGGATTTGGTTGCCTTGGCTGCGCAAGCCATATCCCTACAGAGTGGTGGCCTCGTTGATAATAGATACCGCCCCTTATGGGGCGGTTGCTACAGATTCACCGCCAAACCAAGCTTCAAGTGTGCCGATCGCTTCAGGGGTGAGCTCCTGTGTGAACAGGATGGCAAGGCGCCTCTGTGGCCTTGAGCAAGCCACGTAGAATAGATTTCGGTTACGTTCGAAAGCAGCTTCCCTTGCAGCCGGTACGCGTTGGGCGCCTGCCAAAGTAAGCATCTCACCGAAGTTATATTGATTCCATCCTCGACCGACCACAACGAGGACATTCTCGAACTCCGCTCCTTTTACGCCATGCTTAGTCTCAAAGGGAGAATGGCCATCAAGGTATTTTCGTAGTGCTTTGATCTCCGAGTAGGAAACATTGCGTAACTGCTCCAGCTCTGCCAGAACTCGAGGTATCTCAGCGCCGGCTGTCTTATCGAAGTCTCGCAGCGCTCGTTCACGTTTTTCCAGCGTGTCTGGCAGCCTAGGACGTCGCCGAGCAAGCATAAAATCGGTCACTTGGCCAACTGTTCCAGTTTCTCGAAGAGCCACAAGCTGGGTCATAGCTTCGTGCCAAGCGACTTTATCTGCATGGCTGCGCAGCAGCGGCACATTACCGCCTAGTGCATCGAACATCGCACCGTATTTTTGCGCAATAAACGCATCGCATGCAGGCTCAAGCTGGTCGACAAAAAAAGCTATATGGGCGTCTTCTTTTTTTGTAAAAGACTCGTTGTAGCGGAAGGTGGTCGGCAAGCTTTGGTAGCCTTGCTGGCTTGCAAGTAGCCGATGCGTCAACATGAGGATCTTTGTGTGCTCAGGAGAGAAATCCCAACCCTCCTGTTCCAAGGTGGCTTTGACGCGCTCTAACGCAGCTTGGGCTTCATCAGTGGGTAGATCTCCTCCCCAGTGCCCGCCAGTTTGTCGTTGTCCCTGCCAATTGTTAGTGTGAAACACCCAGACTTGACCGAAAGCTTGAGGGTCTTCTACGCATTGCTGGAGCCCTGGACGCATTCGATTGAGACAGTCCACCAGGGGCTTAGACGATCGGAAGTTTGCCTCTTTCCCAATCTCAGTTACTGCTGGATGGTCGAGTTTTCCGCAGCCGTTGCCGTAGATTTTCTGCCAGTGATCACCAAAAAAACCAAACATTGGCGTACCAGGTTGTCCTAAGAAGCGGGTTTTGATCGCTTCAACCCAGTCGCTATCTGTATCTTGATACTCGTCTACCAAGATAACTGGATATCGACTAGTGATCATGCGCCGAAACTTTTCATGCTCCATGAGCGATATGGTGAGCGGTAGCACGTCGTCATGATGAATCGACGCCCGATCGTCCTTTACGGAGCGATAGCCGAGGCTGTATTCAATTGTACGATCGCCTAAGCTCCCACCGACCTCTGCGATTTTCTCTTGCCAAGCTGGCATTGCTTCAACTAATGCGCGTAGCGGCTTTTGAAAGCCGCTTATTAGCGACCAACAGAATGCATGGTTTGTTTCGCAGAAGATAAGGGGGCTTTTGTCTGTACGTGCTTCAATCTCGCTTTTTGCAACGTTCGTGAAGGTTATGCAAGCGATTTTTTGGTCGAACCTTGGAAAGGTATCCTTGTGGCGATTGATTAAATATCTAAGTGCCTTGATCAGCGAGTATGTCTTGCCGGCTCCTGCCCCGGCCTCTAGTCTGAAGCTTTGCCCGTTTTCAAGGCAGGCATACATAGCCTCCAAAGCGCGGCGGCTTGCGGCTTCTGCTGGAGATTCAACTTCAGTCATGGTCGGTACCTTTTTCGGGCAGGTCGATGGCTGCTTCGACGGCTAACGCTAAGGCTAGATCAGGGCGGATAACTTCTGGTGCTAGCCAGCGGAGCCCATCTGCAATGTAGGTAGGAACCGACCAGTTTTTCTCTGAAATCGCATACTTCAATGCGAATTCTGATTTCTTCCACTTTGAAGCTTGGGTGCGAGCTTCAATTTCCAGTTCATTGGGAGAGGTGCTTGTTAGACCAAATGTTTTTGAGTTGGCAAGTATGAATGCATCTTCAAATGTACGCCCACATGGACCGTTTTCTAATTCAGGGCACTGGTACGCAATCCGATTGCCATCTTTTATTTTGTCGGGCTCTTTTTTTGCCAGCAGGCCATTCAACGTGTAGGGGTTGTCGTTGGAGAACCATGCTTTAATACATGCATTGCTGGAGTGCTGGCCAAGATGAACTGCACATGCTTCGCCGCCAGGTTTTTCAACAGCGTCGATATCCGTAATGATTAAGCTTTGAAGCTCGAGGAATTGAAGTAGCTCGAAAAATAACTGTGCGTAAGCTCCGCCGACTTCCAAGATGGTGATGTATTGGCTGGATAGTTTTGGTGCCTCGGGAGATTCTTTTTCAAGTTTTTCTACCATGACGGGGAGCAATAGTCGTTCGCTGAGCCCTTCTACAAGGATTGCTTTGTCGGCGAAAAAAAGATCACAACGAGTCAAGGTCATATACTGGTGAAGAAACTTCTTGTCGTCACTATTGGTCTGTTTTAAGCCTTTTCGCAGATCCTTGATTTTGATAATCCGCATACCATCTTGGGCATCGACTGCTGCAGTGCTGAGAAAATAGCGAATACTCTCGAAGCCTGCTGCGTTGGCTATATGAGAGGAGTGCGTGGAAACAACGAACTGGACTGGCCATGGTCGTTTGTCTTCAGTGCCATCAACAAGCTTCTGGGCGATCTCGGAGAGTTTCTTAATGAAAACCTCCTGCATTTGAGGGTGAAGATGTGCCTCCGGTTCCTCAATGAAAATCAAATGTATCCCAGGTTGAGTGGTTTCAGCTCGGTAGGCTTTGTAGAAGCCTGCAAGCTGAAGAAGTATAAAGATAAGGTTTCTGGCTCCTAGCCCATTATAGGACTCTGGTAAGGTGATGCCGCTAAATCCTGTATAACGAACCTTTGTGAAGTTTGAAAGAAGCTTTCGAACATCAAGCAGTGTTTCTGTGTGCAGTTCCTGGCTTCCAAGTCCGGGGTAGCCAAAGGTCTTTAGTGCCGGGATCAGACTTTTTAGTTGTCCGCCAAAATTTTCATCTATCTGATTTTGGATGTCATGTACAGCCCCTTCCAGAGCGGCCGCAATTTGTTTGTCGGCGGAGTCCGCCGTGGAGGAAGAGGCAGTGGCGAATAGGCTTTCAACAATCTTTGCTAATACATCCGACTCGCGTGATGTGACATCATCCAGCCCTCGTTGTGCATTAATGAAGCCAGTCTTAATTAGGCTGCGAAGCACGCCGGGTTGTAACTGTCGACGATTTTCTACATCGTTAGGGTCTTCTGCCCAAATTTTTGTGGCGAACTCGGTAGGGATTCGCTCTCTGAGTGTTCGGAAGAACGTTACCCGAGTCTCGGGGGTGAGAGGCTCCTTCGGCAGTCCATCTAAAAGATGTGCAACTTGGCCATCCTTCAGTTCATAGCGAATGACTACCCGAGCCTCAGTGCATGCGGGGTTCAAGTCGATAATGAACGGGCTAAGTGGCCCCAACTGCGGTTGGGCTGGATCGTATTGAATTGATAGGCGCAGCTCTATGGCTGGAATGAGCTTTCGAAGCTCAGCCTCGTCCTGCCCTTCGTTGAAAGCTACCAGTGCTTTGCAGAAGTCGTCATAGCAGACGCTCGAAAAGTCTTCTAGCTGGAACGCGACGCTACCGTCAGCGAGAAGCCTGCGAATGACTTCTGATAAGGAGGTTTTGCCGCTGTTATTTCGTCCTACGATGACTGTAGTCTGTGCTTCAAGCGCAAGCTCTACATCGGATAGCAGACGAAAATTCTTTATCTCGGCTTGCTGGATGTACATATTTCCCTCCCCCAAAGTGAATTCCCTATCCAGAGCGCGGGCGCTCAATGACCCGATAGTGCCAGCGTGATGGCCATTTGTCGCTACTCCGGCGGCTGACCTCCCGAATCCGATGGTGGTAACTGATGATGCTTGCCGCACGTTGATTACAAGCTAGTTAAAGATTTTTTGGTTAAGAAACGCGCGCGCGCGTTAGGGTGGAGCTGGTCCGGCGGAAACCCAATGAGCTTGGGGGGTGTACAGAAGTGGTCGCGTGTGAAACGACGAAGTAATCGTGGGTGAAACGACGTGTCTTTTCACAGGATTTCGCGTGTGAAACGACGAGGCGAGTGCGTGTGAAACGACGATACTATCCACAGTCTGCTCCGTCTGCTCGGTGCTAGGAAGCCTCATGACCTAGCTTGATTTTGCTGGGTTGAAGAAGGTCACCCTGTCCTTTTCGCCCAGCTCCAATCGGTATCCAGGAAGGCCATTTTCTGCTTGGATGGCACGTACCTGGCGCCGGAAATCTCGTAATTGAGAGTGGCTGCCAACCCTTCCCCTTAGCAACTCAAGGCCAATGCTCCATTGTCCCTTGTATCCGCAGTGTTTACGTGCAATCTCGTAGAGCCTTCGGGCCAGGGGGGATCGAAGCTCGAAATAGGCTGGATCAAGGGTTAACACCTCTAGCGAGCGAACTGCGCTGAATAGCCATTTGGATAAAGTGATTTCAATTGCGACCATGCGGGTGTCATGAGCGGATTGCTCCACAATTCGCCATCGGTCTATGAGCCCGAACCCCTCTCTGAATCGCTGACCACCTGATTGAATATTGGTCATGATTTTCGTGCAGCTAAGCCGTTCCAGCGCCTCTCTCAAGCGTCTATAGCCATCCCCACTAGTTTGGCGGTTGGTGGCCACAAGGAGGTCATATGCTCTGAATCTGACAGTACGATTTCTTGCGTCCGCCCTACCTCGATTGCGCCCTTCTACGAGCTGGCTGATCACAAAAATCAAGATGTCTTTATCGTGCTGTGTAGCGCGTCCTAGAACTGATGGAACCACTTTTATGTACGATTTTTCGTCCTTGCTCCGCCATTCCCAAACGTTTCTATCCGGCTTGGTTGAAAGCGAGAAGATCGGCGCCTGAAGGCTGTGACCGTCACATTTGAGTGGAAGGTCGAACATATCTGCGAGGAAAAATTCGCGATTCTCACAGTTCTTCTCAATCGCCCCCAAAGGAGCTTCGATTGGCGCTTGGGTGGTGAGCCGATCCTTAACGTGCGGAACGACTTTTCCACGTCGTAGGCGGCTTTCTTCCAGGCGTGCTAGCGCCTGATCTACTTGCACAGGCACGTTACGAAAGCGCCGCAGCCAAATCGGTTGCCCGGAAGTAGACTTTCCGGCCAATCTTCACTCGAGCAATGTTGAGTTGGTCAGATAGGGGGCCGGGACGGCTAAGTGCAACAGACAGGCTTTTGGTGGGGCGGTGCAACAGTTCGGCCAGCTGCTCCATGGACAGAAGCGGACCGAAGCGGGAAATTAGCTGTTCCTCGAGGGACATGGGGTATCTCCGTTTTTCTTGATACCCAAATAGTGGAAATGCAGTGCCCCTTTTCTGAGGGCAGGCTGGCGTAGTGAGGAAAGGAGCACAACCCCTGTAGCATTGGCAGGTGGCGAGTCCCCTAAAGGTGGGTGCCTCTAGGGGAAATTTCGACTACTTTCGCATGCTAAACCGGAAATCCAGGCAACTAGTTCTGCTGGATGCGATCCAGCTTAGAAACAAGATCCTCCGCTCGAAGATGCGTGTAACGACGGACCATTTGCATGGACCTATGGCCGGAGATAGCTGAGACCTCCTGGTCAGATAGCCCTCCTTCAACCAGGCGGCTAACTGCCTCATGACGCAGATCGTGAAAGCGTAGGTCTGCTAGACCGAGACGCTGTTTGATCAGGCCCCACGTCTTTGTGAAAGCATAAGGACGTCGTTTATGGTCCTTGCCAGGCTCACCGAAGAACACCAGGTTGCAGTCCGCTGGGCGCAGAGGATTTTCCAGGGCCAGCCTGAAGGCTTCAGTGGCGAGCCTGGTCAGTGGCACTGTGCGTGCGCTGTTGTTTTTGGTATCGGAAAGGCGCGCAACGCGCTTTTTCAGATCGACCTGGTGGCAAAGCAGCCCGGTGATTTCTGATGAACGCATGCCGGTTTCCAGTGCGATGCAAACGATCCAGCCCAGCATAGGGTTGCTGTGATTATTCACGGCAGTCATAAGGCGTCGTTCCTCATCCTGGGACAAACGCCTGTCTCTACCTTCGCCTGGACTCGGTTTGCGAATGTTCAGAACTGGATTGAATGTCAGGCCAAGCCCCCATTCTTGGATCGCTACTGTGAAGAGGTGGCTGAGCAGAGCCAGCTCAAGTCTGACGGTGTTATTGCTGGTTGGGCGTTTGCGCTTGGTAAGGGAGGCAAGCCGAGTGTCGCGGTAGTCGGCAATGATGTCTGCAGAGAGGGCTGCGAGGGAGTATTTCCCCAAATGTTGAATTAGTTGTTGCGCCTTGGTGGCCTCGGCCTTCTGCGTGGTGGGTTTCTTCGTGGGCGTGACCTCACGAAGATAGCGGCCCAGAGCTTTCTCAAGCGTCATGCGCTCGGAGCCGCTGCGTTGTATGTAGACGCCACGTACCATCTCGTCTTCTGTGCGACGAGCCCAATCCTCGGCGTCGCGTTTGGTTCGGAAGGTCTTGGCGTTCGTTGGCCAGCCGGTTTTGCGGATAACCGCTTTCCAAGTGCCGGCAGTGGTCTTGACGATTGTGGCCATCAGGTTGGAGCTCCAAAGTTAGGCTGGTTTAGCAACTGCGCTGAATAGCGGTGGAGTCGACGTTTCCATCAACCGTGGTGCAGTGCTGTGTTTCCTAACAGTGGAAAGGGAGTGCCCCTAATGAGGCTCCTCCGATCCTGAGGGGATCGGATGGACGCTTTGGAATAAGTCCCAACCAGGGTGAGTCAATATGGCTGGGCTGGATGAAGATGCTCCATGCGATACAGCCTTCGGCTTGGTATGCCTGGTTCTCGGCTTTGCCCTTGGTTGGGAAGGTCTTGGGGGAAGTCGGGCAGCCAGCTTCACTGAGAAGGGCATTCCCAATACAGGAGAGTGTTTTGACGTTCGTGGTCATCTGAGAGGACTCCAAAGGTAGGCTGGCGTGCCAGCGCTGTACCGTTTTCGTACCTTTGGACCAAAGGACTGATCCGGGTGCCACGACCGTAGAAAGCACAAAGCCGCGCAGGACGCGGCTTTGAAGGTGGTGGGCCCACACGGACTCGAACCGTGGACCAAAGGATTATGAGTCCTCTGCTCTAACCGACTGAGCTATAGGCCCTCAGCAGGTGCGCCGGATTATAACGAGGGTTTCGATACCGTGCCATCCGAAAGATCCGATAGTGCTATGCGCAGGAAGGTCGCGGCGAACTCCGCGGGTGGCAGGGGCAGGCTGACGATGTAGCCCTGGATCTGTTCACAGCCCTCGGCGGCGAGGAAGCGCTGCTGGGCCTGGTTCTCCACGCCCTCGGCAATGATGGTGAGCTGCATGCTGCGCCCGAGCGCAATGATCGCACGGGCGATAGCGGCGTCGTGGGGGTCATCCGGCAGGCCGCGGATGAACGACTGGTCGATCTTGAGGATGTCCAGCGGCAGGCGCTTGAGGTAGCTGAGCGACGAATAACCGGTACCGAAGTCGTCGATGGCCAGCTGCACGCCAAGCTGCTTGAGCTGGTGGAGGACGGCCAAGGCTTCTTCAGCCTGGCTCATGATGAAGTTTTCGGTGATTTCCAGTTGCAGGTCACCCGCCTTGAGCTGGTATGTCCTGAGCAGTTGCTCGATGCGCTTGGCCAGGCTTGGCTGGCGCAGTTGGGCGCCGGCGAGGTTGATCGAGAGCGGGCCGAAGGACTGGTAGTTCTTTTTCCACGCGTGCATCTGCCGGCAGGTCTGTTCCAGCACCCAGTCGCCAAGCTGAAGGATGGTGCCGTTTTCTTCGGCGAGGTGGATGAACTGCTCGGGCGGCACCTCGCCGAAGGTGGGATGGGTCCAGCGGATCAGCGCCTCGGCGCCTACCAGGCCCTGGGTCTTGAGGCTGAACTTGGGCTGGTAGCACAGGCTCAGCTCGTTGCGTTCGATGGCGCGGCGCAGTTCGTGCTCGAGGGCGATGCGTTCGCTGGCCTGGGCGGTAAGGTCGCGGGTGTAGGCTTCGACCCGGTTGCGGCCCTTGGCTTTGGAGCGGTACATCGCGGCGTCGGCGTTGCGGATCAAGGTGGCAACGTCGGTGCCGTCCTGTGGGTACAGGCTGATGCCGATGCTGGCGCTGGTGAAGAACTCATGCTCGCCGGCCTGGAAGGGGGCATGGAAGCAGGCCAGCAGCTTGTTGGCGATGGCGCTGGCGTCGTCGGGCTTGTGCAGGCCGGGCAGCAGGATGATGAATTCGTCCCCCCCCAGGCGGGCCACGGTATCGACGTCGCGCACCTGCTCCTTCAGGCGTTGGGCGATACCTTTGAGCAGCAGGTCGCCGACCGGGTGGCCGAGGCTGTCGTTGATGTGCTTGAAGCGGTCGAGGTCGAGGAACAGCACCGCACCCTGGCGGTTGGAAACCTGGGCGCAGGTCAGTACGGCCTGCAGGCGGCTCTCGAACAGCGTGCGGTTGGGCAGGCCGGTCAGTGGGTCGTGATGGGCCTGGTAGTCAAGCTTGGCCTGGGCGTGCTTGAGGCTGGAGATGTCGGCGAATACGGCGACGAAGTGGGTGATCTCGCGCTCGCTGTTGCGCACGGCGCTGATGGTCAGCCAGCTGGGGTAGAGCTCGCCGTTCTTGCGTTTGTTGTGGATCTCGCCCTGCCAGTGGCCTTCGGCGGTCAACTGGTGCCACATGGCGAGGTAGAAGGCGCTGTCGTGCTGGCCAGAGGCAAGCAGGCGAGGGGTCTGGCCGAGGGCTTCGATTTCGCTGTAGCCGGTGATCTCGCTGAAGGCGCGGTTGACTGCGCTGATGCGCTGCTCGATGTCGGTAATCAGCACGCCTTCGGCGGTGTTCTCGAACACCGTGGCCGCCAGTTGCAGTTTTTCCTGCATCAGGTGGCGTTCGGTGATGTCGCGGGCGATGGTCAGCATGCAGTCGACGCCGCCGATCGGCAATGGTCGGGCGGCCAGCTCGCACAGGCGGATCTGCCCGTCGCTGCGGCGGATGTGGCAGCTGAAGTCGCGCACGGCACCCTCGCGCTGGAGCCGTTCGACCAGGCGCTGGCGTTCGTTGAGGTCGACCCAGATGCCGAGGTCCAGGGAGGTCTGGTCGACGTTCGGGCTTATGTCGTAACCGGTCAGGCGACAGAAGCCTTCATTGACCTCCAGCAGCAGGCCATCACTCTGGCGCGACAGCAGCAGGCCGTCGGGGGAGGCATGGAAGGCCTTGGCGAACTTTTCTTCCGAGGTTTGCAGTTGTTGCTGGGTCTCTTTCAGCTGGCTGATGTCGCGCACCGCCACCACCAGGGCCCGGGTTCCATCGAGGTCGAAGGCCTCGGCGGAGGTGAGGCCGGTGAACAGCTGGCCGTTGCTGCGGCGGAAGGTCATCTCGAGGTTGCGCACACCGCTGCGCTGCAGGCGTTCGAGCATGATCGGGCCGGTGCCGGCGACGCCCCACAGGTCGAGTTCGGTGGCGGTGCGGCCGAGTACCTGGTTCGGGCTCAAGCCGATCTGTTCTTCGAACGCTTCGTTGACCTCCAGCAGGCAGCCGTCGCTTTGCCGGGCAATGAGCAGGATGTCCGGGCACTGCTGGAATACCGAGGCGAACTTCTGCTCCGACAGGCGCAGTGCGTCCTCGGTGTGCTTGGTTTCGCTGATGTCGATCATCAGGCCGCGCATCAGGGGCTTGTGGCCGTGCTCGATCATGCTGACGATGTTGCGCACCCACAGGGCATGACCGTCGGCGCGGATCACCCGATAGTCGAGGCTGTGATCACGTCCGGCGGCAGTCTCGCTGTCGCAGTAGGCCTGAGCCCAGAGCGCGTCCTCCGGATGCAGGATGCTGCGCCAGAAACCGGGCTTGAGCCATTCGCTCAATGGGTAGCCGAGCAGGTCTTCGGCATGGGGCGAAACATAGCTGTAGGTAAAATCGTTGGCGTCGGCCTCCCAGGCGATCGCCGACAGGCTCTCGACCAGGCCGCGATAGTGGTATTCGCTGCTGCGCAGCTCCTGCTCCAGGGCGATACGCCGGGAAATTTCCGAGCTCAGCCGGCGGTTGATGCGAATCACCACGGCGAGGATGGCCACCAGCAGCAGGACCGCAGGCAGGCCGTACAGCAGCATGTCATGCCAGAAGGTACGCTGGTCGACGACATTGCCCACCCAGCGTTGCTGGATATGGCTGATTTCGCTGTTGCTCATGTCGGCCATGACCTTGTCGAGGATGGCCACGAGAATCTTCTGCTGCTGTGGCACGGCCATGGCCAGTTGGTAGCGGTAGGGCGTTTCGCCGCTGACGTAGAGGCCATCGAGCTTGAGCTGGCGCAGGCTCCAGATGCTCGAGGCAAGGTCGCCGACCACGGCGTCCACGGCGTCGGTGGCCAGTGCCTGCAGCGCCGAGCTGACGTTGGGCATGGCCACCAGGTTGAGGTCCGGGTGGTGCGTGCGCAGCAGCTCGTGGGGGGCGTAGTTCTCTACCACGGCGATCTTCAGGCCGTAGAGGTCCTTGAGGTTGCGCGGCTGCGCGCCACCGGAGTGGGCGAGTATGACAATCGGGAAGTCCAGGTAGGGGCGGGTGAAGGCCAGGTAGCTCTGGCGCTCCGGGGTGGACATGATGCCGGGCAGCAGGTCGATGCGGTTGTTGCGCGCCTGCTCGAGCACCTCGGTCCAGCTGCTGGGCTCGACCGGTTTGAGCGTGACGCCCAGGCGCTCCTGGATAAGGGCGATGTAATCGGCGGCCAGTCCCTGGTAACGGCCTTCCTGGTCGCGAAATTCGAAGGGCGGCCATGAAGCATCTACGCCCAGGCGCAGCTGCGGGTGCGCGCTGAGCCAGGCTTGTTCCTCGTCAGTCAGGGTCAGGGCGCCGGCCGTTGTGTTCCAGACCATCAGGAGCAGCAACAGGAGGGCCGGCATCAAGGGCATAGCGGCCTCTCGATCAGGGGGTCTGAGTCGAGTGTAGACGGGCATCCTGCCAGCAGGGTGACGCCGGTCATGACCTTTTGTCACATAAGAAAAACCCCGGCCTGGGCCGGGGTTCGTCATCACTCGTCGAGGAAGGAGCGCAGATGCTCGCTTCGCGTCGGGTGGCGCAGCTTGCGCAGCGCCTTGGCTTCGATCTGACGGATCCGCTCACGGGTCACGTCGAACTGCTTGCCGACTTCTTCGAGGGTGTGGTCGGTGTTCATGTCGATACCGAAACGCATGCGCAGCACTTTGGCTTCGCGTGCGGTCAGGCCCGAGAGCACGTCACGGGTCGCTTCCTTGAGGCTTTCGACCGTGGCCACGTCGATCGGGGACTGCATGGTGGAGTCCTCGATGAAATCGCCCAGGTGCGAGTCTTCGTCGTCACCGATCGGCGTTTCCATGGAGATCGGCTCCTTGGCGATCTTCAATACCTTGCGGATCTTGTCCTCTGGCATCTCCATGCGCTCACCGAGCTCTTCCGGGGTCGGTTCACGACCCATTTCCTGCAGCATCTGCCGGGAAATGCGGTTGAGCTTGTTGATCGTCTCGATCATGTGCACCGGAATACGGATGGTGCGCGCCTGGTCGGCGATCGAACGGGTGATCGCCTGGCGGATCCACCAGGTGGCGTAGGTCGAGAACTTGTAGCCGCGACGGTATTCGAACTTGTCCACCGCCTTCATCAGGCCGATGTTGCCTTCCTGGATCAGGTCGAGGAACTGCAGGCCACGGTTGGTGTACTTCTTGGCGATGGAGATCACCAGACGCAGGTTCGCCTCGACCATTTCCTTCTTGGCGCGGCGGGCCTTGGCCTCACCGATGGACATGCGACGGTTGATTTCCTTGATTTCGGCAACGGTCAGGCCGGTCTCGGTCTCAAGGTCGATCAGTTTCTGCTGGCAGGCGACGATCGCGGCGTTTTTCTCACCCAGGGCAGCGGCCCATTTGGTGCTGCGCTTGGCGAGGTCTCCGCTCCAGGTCTGGTCGGTCTCGTTGCTCGGGAACAGACGCAGGAAGTCGGCACGCGGCATGCGCGCGTCACGCACGCACAGCTGCATGATGGCGCGTTCCTGCTGGCGCAGACGGTCCAGGGCGCTGCGAACGCGCTCTACCAGTGCTTCGAACTGCTTGGGCACCAGCTTGATCGGCATGAACAGATCAGCCAGGGCCTGCATGGCGCCAATGCTTTCGGCATGGGTGCGGCCATGTTTCTTCAGCACCTTGAGGGTGATGACGAGCTGCTCGGAGACGGCACCGAAACGCTGGGCTGCAACGACCGGGTCCGGACCGCTTTCGGCCTCTTCCTCGTCGTCGCTGCTCTCGGCGTTTTCTTCGTCTTCGTCTTCGTCTTCCTTCGCGGCAGCGGCCTTGGCACCAGGGATCGGTACTTCTTCGGTCGGTGCGGCGATGTTGTCATCAGGGTCGATATAACCGCTGAGGACGTCGGACAGACGGCCACCTTCGGAGGTGACGCGGTCGTATTCGCTGAGGATGTGGTCGACAGTACCGGGGAAGTGGGCGATGGCGCCCATGACTTCGCGGATGCCTTCCTCGATGCGCTTGGCGATTTCGATTTCGCCTTCGCGGGTCAACAGCTCGACGGTACCCATTTCGCGCATGTACATGCGCACCGGGTCGGTCGTGCGGCCGATATCGGTCTCAACTGCCGCCAACGCTGCGGCGGCCTCTTCGGCTGCGGCTTCGTCGGTGTCGGCTTCCGCCAACAACAGGGCATCCGCATCCGGAGCACTCTCGAATACGTTGATCCCCATGTCGTTGATCATGCGGATGATGTCTTCCACCTGCTCCGGATCTGAAATATCCTCGGGCAGGTGGTCGTTGACCTCCGCGTAAGTCAGGTAGCCCTGCTCACGACCGCGGGTGATCAACTCTTTGATGCGAGATTGCTGTTGCGCTTTTCCGGACATAACACCCTATCCACTGAAGGTCTTGGCGGGCAAAAAACAAGCCGAGGATTATACCCGAGCATGGACCTCACGCGCCAGATGAGGTCGGGTTTTGTGCGGGAACATTGCGGCGGAGCAAGTCACGAAGCTTGGCAGTTTCGTCCTCGTCCAAGCCTGTTAGACGAGATTTGCTGATCAAATGTTCCAGGCTGCGCTCGCGTTGGCGGGCGGACAAACTAGTTATAGTGTCGAAAAACTGTTGTTCAAGGTTGTCGGCATCGATCAACCATTCCTTTTCCGCCAGGGCGCGCAGCAAGCGGCCTTGTTCGGTGCCATGCCAGCGTGCGATCAACTGCATAGAGCTTAGCTTAGGATTCTTCTGCGCAGCCTCGATCAGGGCCACCAGCAGTTGGCTGTAGAGTTGCTGCTCGTCGGCGAAGTGGCCGGCATCTTCGACCTTGCCGGCCAGCAACGGGTGGTGCAACAGCGTGCGCAGCGCCGATAACGACGGTGGTTCCACCGGCGCCGGTACCCGCGGTGGCGCCTCGCCACGTTGGCCATCGCGCTGCCAGGGCTTGCCGCCTTTCTTGTCCCAGGGCTTTCCATCCCATTGTTTCTTGCCGCCCTTGTTCGGTGTCCAGGGGCGTTGCTCCTGTTGCGCCGGGGCGTAGTCGGGCTGGTGCTGCAGGTCGCCATAGTCCGGGGTGTAGCTGGCCATGGCGTCGTAGTCGAAGCCCGGGTCGTAATCCGGCACGCTGCTGGCGGCCGGCGCACTCTGCGCCAGTTGCTCCAGCTGCTGCGGGTCGAGGCCGGTGATCTCCTTCAGGCGGTTGCGCATCAGTTGGCGCAGGTTCGCTCCTGGGACCTTTTCGATCAGCGGGGCGGCCAGCGTGACCATGTGCGCCTTGCCTTCCAGCGAGCGCGGATCGGCCTCGTTGCTCAACTGCTCGAAGAAATAGTCGGCCAGCGGCTGGGCGTGCTGGTTGATGCGGGCATGGAAGGCGTCGGTGCCTTCCGCGCGGACCAGGCTGTCCGGGTCTTCGCCCTCGGGCAGGAACAGGAAGCGTGCGCGGCGGCCATCCTGCAGGCTCGGCAGGGTCGACTCCAGTGCGCGCCAGGCGGCCTTGCGTCCTGCCTGGTCGCCGTCGAAGCAGAACAGCACGCTGGGCACCACGCGGAACAGGCGCTTGAGGTGTTCTTCGCTGGTAGCCGTGCCCAGTGTCGCCACGGCGTTGCGCAGCCCCTGCTGGGCCAGGGCGATGACGTCCATGTAGCCTTCGACGACGATGATTTCGTCGAGGTTGCGGTTGTTCTTGCGTGCCTCGTACAGGCCGTACAGCTCCTGGCCTTTATGGAATACCGGGGTTTCCGGGGAGTTCAGGTACTTGGGCTTGTCGTCGCCCAGCACCCGGCCGCCGAAGGCAATGACCCGGCCACGGCTGTCGCGAATCGGGAACATCACGCGGTCGCGAAAACGGTCGTAACGCTTGCCGCTCTCGGCGTTCTCGATCAGCAGGCCGGCATCGATCATGACCTTCTGCTGCAGCGTGTCGGCGCCCAGGTGCTTGAGCAGGTTGTCCCAGCCTGGCGGGGCGAAGCCCAGGCTGAAATCGCGGGCGATCTCGCCGGACAGGCCGCGGCCCTTGAGGTAGTCCACCGCCGCCTTGCGGGTCGGGTGGCTGCGCAGGGCCTGGCGATAGAATTCGCTGGCCGCTTCGAGCAGCGGGTACAGGGGGGAGTCGGTTGGCTGGCGCGGCTTCTGCCCTCGACGGCCCTCTTCGCGTGGCACTTCCATGCCGGCTGCACGGGCCAGTTCCTCGACCGCCTGGGGGAAGTCCAGGTTGTCGTGGTCCATGATGAAGCCCAGCGCGTTGCCGCCGGCGCCGCAGCCAAAGCAGTAGTAGAACTGCTTGTCGGGGCTGACGGTGAAGGAGGGAGACTTCTCCTTGTGGAACGGGCAGCAGGCGGAAAGATTCTTGCCGGTCTTCTTCAGCTGGACGCGCGAACTCACCACGTCGACGATGTCGGTGCGGTTCAGGAGGTCATCGATGAAACTCTGGGGAATCAGCCCGGCCATGGCAGCCTCGTCATCTGGCAACTGGCAAGTCTAAACGCTTGTGCTCGGGTTTGGCGTGGGGTGTTGCGAAGGGGTATGTGCTCGTCACCAGCCTGTGAGGGCTCGTCAGAAAGGACGTGCACGTCTGGCCAATGGCCAGGTCTGACGTGTTATTGCAGGTTGCCCATGGCTTTTGCCGGGGCACCCCAGGCGCATGGCCAAGGGTTTGAAGCGACCGCTGCCATCAGCCCGGCACGAGGCCGGGCGGGGCAGAAGCTTTGCGTAGAACGGCTGTATTAGTACAGACGAACTGCGCGGCGCTGTTCGCGCTGAACTTTCTTCGCGTGACGCTTTACAGCGGCAGCGGCTTTGCGCTTACGCTCGGCGGTCGGCTTCTCGTAAAACTCGCGGCTACGAACTTCAGCCAGTACACCGGCTTTTTCGCAGGAGCGCTTGAAACGACGCAGAGCTACGTCGAAGGGTTCGTTCTCTTTAACTTTGACGGCTGGCATCCAGGGCTACCTTAATTCATTACCGGGGTAGACGTGCTCCTGGCAAAACATAAGGTGTGCTGGAGTACGTCGGTTTTCAAGGGTTGCGGATGTTAACCCTTAGCTGGCAGGAATGCAAAGCCTCTGATCGAAAACCGCTGGTCGGCACAGGGTGCGGGGACTATCATGCGCGCCTTCGAATTCAGCCTCGACAGGGCACGAACCCATGCTAGTACTGGGATTGGAAACATCCTGCGACGAAACTGGCGTCGCATTATACGACAGCGAACGCGGCTTGTTGGCCGACGCGCTGTTCAGCCAGATCGACCTGCATCGCGCTTATGGTGGTGTGGTGCCCGAGCTTGCCTCGCGCGACCACGTCAAGCGCATGCTGCCGCTGATCCGGCAGGTGCTGGAGGAGGCCGACTGCGTCGCCACCGAGATCGACGCCATCGCCTACACCGCGGGTCCTGGCCTGGTCGGCGCGTTGCTGGTGGGCGCTTCATGCGCCCAGGCCCTGGCGTTTGCCTGGGATATCCCGGCGATCGGTGTGCACCATATGGAAGGGCACTTGCTGGCGCCGATGCTTGAAGAGCAGCCGCCGGAGTTTCCGTTCGTCGCTTTGTTGGTGTCGGGCGGCCATACCCAGTTGGTACGGGTCGATGGCATCGGCCAATACGAACTGCTCGGCGAGAGCCTGGACGATGCAGCTGGCGAGGCGTTCGACAAGACGGCCAAGCTGATCGGCCTCAATTATCCAGGTGGGCCTGAAATCGCTCGCCTGGCCGAGCAAGGCACCCCGGGGCGCTTCGTGTTCCCGCGGCCGATGTGCGACCGCCCAGGCCTGCAGTTCAGCTTCAGCGGCCTCAAGACGTTCGCCCTGAACACTTGGCAAAAATGCCGCGATGCCGGGGACGACAACGAGCAAACCCGTAGCGACGTGTCGCTGGCGTTCCAGCAGGCGGTGGTGGAGACTCTGACCTTCAAGTGCAAGCGGGCGCTCAAGCAGACCGGCCTGAAGCGCCTGGTGATCGCCGGTGGTGTGAGTGCCAACACCGCCCTGCGCACGTCACTGGAGACGATGCTGGCCGGCCTCAAGGGTAATGTCTATTACGCGCGCCCGCGCTTCTGCACCGACAATGGCGCGATGATCGCCTATGCTGGCTGCCAGCGCTTGATGGCCGGGCAGCAGCAGGACCTGGCGATCAGCGTGCAGCCGCGCTGGCCGATGGAGCAGTTGCCGGCACTGTAACAAAGGGCTGGGTTCGGGCGAGCGTTTCAGAAGTGCCGTTCGCGCCCGGCAAACAAGTCACGCAGATTGTTGCGATGGCGCCAGACGATCATCACCGTGAGCACGGTCATCGGCAGCAAGGCTGCCGGCTCGCGCCAGGCCAGCAGTGGCAGGGTGAGGGGCGTGGCGATCAACGCGGCCAACGAGCTGGTGCGGGTGAGGTAGAAGGTCAGCAGCCAGGCGCTGATGGCCAGCAGGGCGGCCGGCAGGTACAGGGCCATGAGCATGCCAGCGGCAGTGGCCACGCCCTTGCCGCCCCGGAAGCGGAAGTAGATCGGGAACAGATGGCCGACTACCGCGCAGATACCGACCCAGGCCTGCTCTTGCAGGTCCAGCCCGGCCAGGCGTGCCAGCAGCACCGGCAGCATGCCCTTGCACAGGTCGCCCAGCAGCGTCAGGATCGCCAGCTTGCGCCCGGCCAGGCGCAGCATGTTGGTGGCGCCGGCATTGCCCGAGCCGCTGGAACGCGGGTCGGGGCTGCCGCTGAGGCGGCTCAGGACGATGGCAAAGGACAGAGAGCCGAGCAGGTAGGCAAGCAGCGCCAGTGACCAAAACATGCTAACTATTCCGGGCGAGGACGCCCTGATTCTAACGGCGCCCGTCGCCCTTGTCGTGCTGTGGAGAGAAGTGCTTGGACAGAGTGTTCATCGAAGGCCTGGAAGTCGATACCGTGATCGGCGCCTACGACTGGGAGCGGGATATTCGCCAGTGCCTGCGCCTGGACCTGAGTTTCGCCTGGGACAACCGCCCGGCCGCCGCCGGTGATGACCTGTCGCTGGCACTGGACTATGCCAGCGTTTCGGCGCGGGTCCAGGCGTTTGCCGAGCAGGCTCGCTTCGAGCTGGTCGAGACCTTCGCCGAGCGCCTGGTGGCGGTACTGATGGCCGAGTTCAACATCCCCTGGGTGCGCCTCAAGCTCACCAAGCCGGGCGCAGTGCCAGCGGCTCGCGGCGGCGTTGGCGTGGAGATCGAGCGCGGATGTCTCTGAACACGGTTTACCTGGGCCTGGGCAGCAACATCGACCGCGAGCGGCACTTGTGTGCGGGGCTCGATGCGTTGGCTGGCATGCTCAGCGGCATGCAGTGTTCGGCGGTGTTCGAGAGCCAGGCGGTGGGCATCAAGAGCGGCCCGTTCTACAACCTGGTAGTGCGTGGGCAGACCGAGCTGCCGCTGCTGGAGTTCGACCGCCGGCTCAAGTTCATCGAGGCGGAAAATGGCCGCTATGCGCCGGACCGCAAGGGTTTGCCGCTGGATATCGATGTGCTGATGTACGGCGATCTGCACGGCACCTTCGATGGCTTGGTGCTGCCGCGTGCGGAAATCCTGAAAAATGCTTTTGTGCTCTGGCCGCTGTCACTGCTGGCGCCGACGCTGATGCATCCGGGCGCCGGGAAAAGCATGGCGCAGCTGTGGCATGAGGCGAGCATCGAACAGGTGCTGGCGCCGGTGCCGTTCGAATGGCGTGGGTTGCAGTTGACCCCAGCGTGAGCCCGCGCCGCCCCTTCGCGGGCATAGAGCAGGTCTTGAGTTCGGCGCGGTCAGGTGGGAGCGCCTTTAGCCGCGAAGCAAGCGACGCGGTGGATGGCACCGGCTCTGCCGGTGTTCGCGGCTAAAGCCGCTCCCACATTGATCGCGCTAACCTCGAGGCAAGCATCGTACCTGTGGGAGCTGCGGTTCGCCGCCGCGACTTGCCAGCGATGAGGCCAGTCAGATCATACCGACGTGTAAGCTTCGAGCGCCTTGAGGCGCTCGGCTTTGAGCGCTTCGCCCAGGCCCTGGCCAGTCAGCCCGGTTTCCAGCAACGGCTTCACATCCACGGCACGCGCTGCTTCTGCGGCCCCGCGCAAGTACTCGCCTTGTGGATAAACTGAGCCCAGCGTCGCCATCTCGCAGGCGGCGATGAAGTCCTCGAAGCGCTGCGGCCGCCGATACACGTCGAACTTTTGCAGCATTTCCAGCAGGCTTGCAGGCTCCAGCTCCAGGGCATGGTCCGCCCGCTCGGCAAACTCCCCCACCAGCGCCGCCAGTTCCTGGCATTCACGCGGGGCTTTGAGGCGCTGGTTGAGCGCCTTGATCGCGGCAAGCGGCAGCCCTCGCAGCAGGCACGCCCAGCGCACTGGCAGCGGTTGCTGACGGCTTGCCGCCTGGTGCAGCGCCGGCAAGGTTTCAGCGCCGTGCGCAAGCTCGGGCATCAGTTCCGTCAGCCCGCCACAGCTACGCAGCACTTCGATGAACACCTGGGGCTCGCGCTCCATCAGCGCACGCTCGATCTCTTTCCAGCTGCGCTCTGCGGTCAGCGCCTGCAGTTCGCCCGACTCGGCAATCTGGCGCATCAGCCCCAAGGTTTCTTCGGCGACCTTGAAACCCAACGGCGCGTAACGGGCAGCAAAACGGGCAACACGAAGTACCCGCAAGGGATCTTCGGCGAACGCCGGGGAAACATGACGAAGGATGCGTTCATCCAGGTCGCGTTTGCCGCGGTAGGGATCGTACAGCGTGCCCTTTTCGTCCTCGGCCATGGCGTTGATGGTCAGGTCACGACGGATCAGGTCTTCTTCGAGGGTGACATCCGGGCTTGCGTGAAAGGTGAAGCCGCCATAGCCACGGCCGCTTTTGCGCTCGGTGCGGGCCAAGGCGTATTCCTCGCCCGTCTTCGGGTGCAGGAACACCGGAAAATCGGCACCGACGGGGCGAAAGCCCTGGGCCTGCATCTGTTCGACGGTGGCGCCGACCACCAACCAGTCGATGTCGCTGACCGGGCGGCCGAGCAGGCGGTCGCGCACGGCGCCGCCAACCTTGTAGATCTGCATGTGGAACCTCCATTACTGGCGACAGGATACCTTGTCGACAGCAATGGAGGGGGCGTTGCGCTAGAGGTGGTGCACCACGGCCAGATCCATGCGCCCGTAGTCACCTGCCTCGCCGTGTTCACTGCGCGGCGGCATGTGGTGGGTTTTCATCACCTGGTCGCCCTGGACGGTCTCGAGGTGGATGTCGAAGCCCCACAGGCGGTGCAGGTGCTTGAGTACTTCGTCGGTGGAGTCACCCAGTGGTTTACGGTTGTGCTGCTGGTGGCGCAGGGTCAGGGAGCGGTCGCCGCGGCGGTCGATGCTCCAGATCTGCACGTTGGGTTCACGGTTACCCAGGTTGTACTGGGCGGCCAACTGTTCACGGATGGTGCGATAGCCATCTTCGTCATGGATTGCCGGCACCAGCAGATCGTCGCGCTGATCGTCGTCGAGAATGCTGAACAGCTTGAGATCGCGGATCACTTTGGGTGACAGGTACTGCAGGATGAAACTCTCGTCCTTGAAGCTGCTCATGGCAAATTTGAGGGTGGAAAGCCAGTCGCTGCCGGCGATGTCCGGGAACCAGCGGCGATCTTCTTCCGTCGGGTTTTCGCAGATACGGCGGATGTCGGTGTACATGGCAAACCCCAGGGCGTAGGGGTTGATGCCGCTGTAATAGGGGCTGTCGAAGCCCGGCTGGAACACCACGCTGGTGTGCGACTGCAGGAACTCCATCATGAAGCCTTCGGTGATCAGCCCTTCGTCGTACAAGTCGTTCATCAGGGTGTAGTGCCAGAAGGTCGCCCAACCCTCGTTCATCACCTGGGTTTGTCGCTGCGGGTAGAAGTACTGCGCAATCTTGCGCACGATGCGCACTACCTCACGTTGCCAGGGTTCGAGCAACGGCGCGTGTTTTTCGATGAAATACAGGATGTTTTCCTGAGGTTCGGCAGGGAAGCGCGCATCGTCGCGCTCGCCGCCCTTTTCGGTGCCTTTGGGGATGGTACGCCACAGATCGTTGATCTGCCGCTGCAGGTGCTCTTCACGCTCCTTCTGCCGGCGGCGCTCCTCTTCGGCCGAGATCGGGTAGGGGCGTTTGTAGCGGTCGACGCCATAGTTCATCAGGGCGTGGCAGGAGTCGATCAGGTCCTCGACGGCATCGATGCCGTGGCGTTCCTCGCACTGGGCGATGTACTGCTTGGCGAATACCAGGTAGTCGATGATCGAACTTGCGTCTGTCCAGGTGCGGAACAGGTAGTTGCCTTTGAAGAAGCTGTTGTGGCCATAGCAGGCATGGGCGATCACCAGTGCCTGCATGCACATGGTGTTCTCTTCCATCAGGTAGGCGATGCACGGGTCGGAATTGATCACGATCTCGTAGGCCAGGCCCATCTGCCCACGGCTGTAGGATTTCTCGGTACTGAGGAATTGCTTGCCATAGGACCAGTGGTGATAACCCAACGGCATGCCCACGGACGCGTAGGCGTCCATCATCTGCTCGGCGGTGATCACTTCGATCTGGTTGGGGTAGGTATCCAGCGCGTAACGCGCGGCCAGGCGACTGATTTCGCGGTCGTAGGTCTGGATCAGCTCGAATGTCCATTCGGAGCCGGTGGAAATGGGTTGGCGTCTCTGCTCTCTGGCGGTCATGTGGCTAACCTGCGCTGGAAGAGTTCACGGAAGACCGGGTAGATGTCGCCGGCCGATACCAACTGTTGCTGGGCAAAGGTGTCGGGGAAGCCCTCGCCGATGCGCTCGTATTCGTACCACAGCGCCTGATGCTCGCGTGGGGTGATTTCGACGTAAGTGTAGTACTGCACGTGCGGCATGATCTGCTTGGACAGGATGTCGCGGCAGATTGGCGAGTCGTCGTTCCAGTTGTCACCGTCGGACGCCTGGGCGGCGTAGATGTTCCAGTCGCTGGCCGGGTAGCGCTCGGCCATGATTTCCTGCATCAGCTTGAGCGCACTGGAAACGATGGTGCCGCCGGTTTCGCGGGAGTAGAAGAATTCTTCCTCGTCGACTTCGCGGGCACTGGTGTGGTGCCGGATGAACACCACTTCGATGCGGTCATAGTTCCGCTTGAGGAACAGGTACAGGAGGATGAAGAAGCGTTTGGCGATGTCCTTGGTGGCCTGGGTCATCGAGCCGGAAACGTCCATCAGGCAGAACATCACCGCCTTGGAACTGGGGTTGGGCTGCTTGACCAGCAGGTTGTACTTGAGGTCGAAGGTATCGAGGAACGGCAGGCGGTTGATGCGTGCCTTGAGCCGCTCGATTTCGGCCTCGGTTTCCTGGATGTCGGTGAAGTTGTCGGGCTCCTCGACTTTCAGCCGGTCCAGCTCCTTTTGTGCCTCGCGCAGCAGCGCGCGGCTGCTGCCCGTCAGCGCGATGCGCCGGGCATGGGCCGAACGCAGGGTGCGCACGATGTTGATGCGCGAGGGGTTGCCTTCGTTGGCGATCCCGGCGCGCACGGTCTTGAAGGTGTCGGCACCGGTCAGGTGGCGTTTGACCAGGTTGGGCAGCTCGAGGTCCTCGAACATGAATTCGAGAAACTCTTCCTGGGTGATCTGGAAGACGAAATCGTCCATGCCCTCGCCGGAGTTGCCGGCCTTGCCGCGCCCGCCACCCCCGCCGCCGCCTTGTGGTCGAGCGATATGCTCGCCTGCAGTGAACTCTTTGTTGCCGGGGTGGACGACGGTCTGCTTGCCGCCGCGACCGTGGTGCAGCACCGGTTCGTCGATGTCCCGGCCCGGGATGCTGATCTGCTCGCCGTGCTCCATGTCCATGATGGAGCGGCGGCTAACGGCCTCTTCGACGGCTTTCTTGATGTGCTCACGGTAGCGCCGCAGAAAACGCTGGCGGTTGACCGTGCTCTTGTTCTTGCCGTTCAGGCGTCGGTCGATTACGTAGCTCATGATCCCTCCGGTGACTGGATGCAGCTACCACTCTCAAGCTGCAAGATGGAGCAGCCACCGCTGCTGAAAGCCGTGGCGCCAGAGCTCGCCCTGGCGCCGTGCGGCTTGCAGCTTGCGGCTTGTCACTTGCCGCTTTATTGCGATTTGCGGACCCGCAGGTACCACTCGGACAGCAGGCGCACCTGCTTGTCGGTGTAGCCGCGTTCGACCATTCGGGTGACGAAGTCGTTGTGCTTCTGTTGATCCTCCTTGCTGGCCTTGGCATTGAAGCTGATGACCGGCAGCAGGTCCTCGGTGTTGGAGAACATTTTCTTCTCGATGACCACCCGCAGCTTCTCGTAGCTGAGCCAGCTGGGGTTCTTGCCATTGTTGTTGGCCCGGGCGCGCAGCACGAAGTTGACGATTTCGTTGCGGAAGTCCTTCGGATTGCTGATGCCGGCCGGTTTCTCGATCTTCTCCAGCTCTTCGTTGAGGGCGATGCGGTTGAGGATTTCGCCGGTTTCCGGGTCGCGGTACTCCTGGTCCTGAATCCAGAAGTCTGCGTACAGCACGTAGCGGTCGAAGATGTTCTGGCCGTACTCGCTGTAGGACTCGAGGTAGGCGGTCTGGATTTCCTTACCGATGAACTCGATGTAGCGCGGCGCCAGGTATTCCTTGAGGTAGCGCAGGTAGCGTTCGCGCACTTCGGCCGGGAATTGCTCCTGCTCGATCTGCTGCTCCAGCACATACAGCAGGTGCACCGGGTTGGCCGCGATTTCGTGCGGGTCGAAGTTGAACACCTTGGACAGGATCTTGAAGGCGAAGCGGGTCGACAGGCCGTTCATGCCCTCGTCGACGCCTGCCGCGTCGCGGTACTCCTGAATCGATTTGGCCTTGGGGTCGGTGTCCTTGAGATTTTCACCGTCATAGACCCGCATCTTCGAGTAGATGTTGGAGTTTTCCGGTTCCTTGAGCCGCGAAAGCACGGTGAACTGGGCCAGCATCTTGAGGGTGTCGGGCGCGCAGTGGGCCTTGGCCAACGAGCTGTTGACCAGCAGCTTGTCGTAGATCTTGATCTCGTCGCTGACCCGCAGGCAGTAGGGCACCTTGACGATATAGATACGGTCGATGAAGGCTTCGTTGTTCTTGTTGTTGCGGAAGGTGTGCCACTCCGATTCGTTGGAGTGGGCCAGCAGGATACCGGTGTAGGGGATGGCCCCGAGGCCTTCGGTACTGTTGTAGTTGCCTTCCTGGGTGGCGGTGAGCAAGGGGTGCAGGACCTTGATCGGCGCCTTGAACATCTCGACGAATTCCATCAGGCCCTGGTTGGCCCGGCACAGCGCGCCCGAATAGCTGTAGGCGTCGGCGTCGTTCTGCGGGAATTCCTCGAGCTTGCGGATATCCACCTTGCCGACCAGGGCAGAGATGTCCTGGTTGTTCTCGTCACCGGGTTCGGTCTTGGCGATGGCGATCTGGTTGAGGATCGAGGGATAGAGCTTGACCACCTTGAACTTGCTGATATCGCCGCCGAACTCCTGCAGGCGTTTGGTGGCCCAGGGCGACATGATGGTGTTGAGGTAACGGCGGTTGATGCCGAACTCTTCTTCGAGAATCGCGCCATCTTCGGTGGCGTTGAACAACCCCAGCGGTGACTCGAATACCGGCGAGCCCTTGATGGCATAGAACGGTACTTTCTCCATCAGCTGCTTGAGTTTCTCGGCCAGCGACGATTTACCGCCGCCCACCGGGCCCAGCAGGTAGAGGATCTGCTTCTTCTCTTCCAGGCCTTGGGCGGCATGGCGGAAGTAGGAGACGATCTGGTCGATGCATTCTTCCATCCCATGGAAGTCGGCAAAGGCCGGATAGCGGCGGATCACCTTGTTGGAGAAGATCCGCGACAGCCTGGAGTTGCTTGAGGTGTCGATCAGCTCTGGGTCGCCGATGGCCAGCAACAGCCGCTCGGCCGCCGAGGCATAGGCACTGCGATCCTCTTTGCACAGCTCGAGGTATTCCTGCAGCGTGAGTTCTTCCTGGCGGGTGGACTCGAAACGTTGTTGGAAGTGGCTAAAAATGCTCATGACGTCACCTCGCTCGATACGTGGAGACGACGCCGGATCAGTCAGCCGATGCTGGCATGCAACCGGTTTTTGCCGGTTGCTGTATACCCCCCAGAACACCCTGAAACGCTACCGATGACCCGCACGCCGGTGTACCGGCTCTCCCCTTTTTTGGATGGCCTGGGCTTAAGGATAGTTGGTTATACGAGAGGTCAAGGGCGGGGGGCGAAGAAGACGACTGCGACCGTTCGTCAGGTCGGTCGCAAGCCCGCACGGAGCGCGGGCTGCAGGAAAAATGAAAAAATTATTCAGCGCTGCCCTGGGCGGTTTCGCCCGGGTAGGTGGTGCGCCACAGCTCGAAGCCTCCGTCGATGCTGTAGACGTTGGAGAAGCCCTGGCCGACGAGGTAGGCGGCGGCGCTCTGGCTGGAGTTGCCGTGGTAGCAGACTACCAGTGTAGGTGCGTCGAGGTCGGCGTTGCGGATGAAGTCGGCAACCGAGTGGTTATCCAGATGAGTGGCGCCGCTGATGTGGCTGGCGGCATAGGCTTGTGGGTCGCGAATGTCGACCACGACCGCGCCTTCTGCGCGCAGGGCGAGGGCCTGTTCGGGGGTGATGCGCTTGAATTCGCTCATGGGGCGGTTCCTTCAGGGCTGATCGGTGGGGGCGGCCGGTGCTGCCGGCAGGCGAGGGGTGCCCTCGCGGGTGCAGTCGCAGCGGTGGTACTCGCCGCTGTCGACGTTGTACAGGGTCATGGCGCCACCCCAGACGCAGCCGGTGTCCAGGGCGATGACGCCCGGCGCATTGACGCGGCCTTCAAGGGCGGCCCAGTGGCCGAATATGATCTTCACATGGCGTGCGCGACGGTCGGGGTGGTCGAACCATGGCTTGTAGCCTTTCGGCGCGCTGTCCAGGCCTTCCTTGCTCTTGAGGTCGAGCTTGCCGGCGGCGGTACAGAAGCGCATGCGGGTGAAGTAGTTGGTGATCACCCTCAGGCGCTCGACGCCGGTAAGGTCCTTGCTCCACTTGTTCGGTTCGTTGCCGTACATGCCGTCCAGGTAGAGCTTGAGGCGATTGTCGTCGCGCAGCACTTCCTCGACTTCGCCAGCCAGCTCCAGCGCTCTGCCCAGGGTCCATTGCGGCGGGATCCCGGCATGAACCATGGCGATGCCACGGGGCTCGTCGTAGTGCAGCAGCTTCTGCTGGCGCAGCCAGTCGAACAATTGGTCGGCGTCCGGCGCTTCGATGATTTCGCGCAGGGTGTCGCTCTTCTTCAGGCGCTCGACGTTATGCCAGGCCGCCAGCAGGTGCAGGTCGTGGTTACCCAGCACGCACACCAGGGCGTGGCGAATGGAGTACAGGTAGCGCAGTGTCTCGAGTGACTCGGGGCCGCGGTTGACCAGGTCGCCCACCAGCCACAGTCGATCGACGGCAGGATCGAAGCGTACGCGTTCGAGCAGGCACTTGAGCGGCTGCAGGCAACCTTGCAGGTCACCGACCGCGTAAGTGGCCATCAGTGCAGGGCCCCGGGAACGGCCAGGCGGAACGGTGCGATCTCGGCGTCGAAGCGTTTACCGTCTTCGGCGAACATCTGATAGCTACCCTGCATGGTGCCGACGCGGGTGGTGATGACCGCCCCGCTGCTGTAGGTGTGGCTCTGGCCTGGGTCGATCAGCGGTTGTTGGCCGATCACGCCGGCGCCGCGCACTTCCTCGACTTCGCCATCGCCATTGGTGATCAGCCAGTGACGCGACATCAGCTTGGCCTTGACCGTGCCGTTGTTCTGCACGGTGATGGTGTAGGCGAAAGCGAAGCGACTGTTTTCGGGGTCGGATTGTTCTTTGAGGTAGCGGGTCACGACGCTGACGTCGATCTGGTAGCGGGGGTCGGACATGCAAGGGCCTTGGGCGAACTGACGCAATAACGCAGTCTAGGCCATTGGCGGGGGGGAGGGCCAGTCATGGCAGATCGCGGGGCAAGCCCGCTCCCACGGGAGCGAGCCTGTGTTGCGAGGCGGGGTCAGCCTTGCTGCTCGGCCAGCTTGTCGGCCAGGCGCACGAACGCTGCCAGGTCGAGCTGCTCGGGGCGCAGGCTGCCGTCCACGCCGGCGGCCTCGATGGCCTGGCTGTCGAGCAGGCCCTTGAGCGTGTTGCGCAGGGTCTTGCGGCGCTGGTTGAACGCTTCGCGCACGACCCGCTCCAGCAGCAGCGGGTCCTTGGCCGGGTATGGCAGCACTTCATGGGGCACCAGGCGCACGATGGCCGAATCGACCTTCGGTGGCGGGTTGAAAGCGCCGGGGCCTACGTTGAACAGGTGCTCCACGCGGCAGTGGTACTGCACCATGATCGACAGCCGCCCCCAGTCACCACCGCCAGGCCCTGCGGCCATGCGCTCGACCACTTCCTTCTGCAGCATGAAGTGCATGTCGCGGATCAGGTTGGCGTGTGCCAGCAGGTGGAAGATCAGCGGCGTGGAGATGTTGTAGGGCAGGTTGCCCACCACTTTCAGGCTGCGTGGCGGTACACCCAGCTGATTGAAGTCGAACTTCAGGGCGTCGCCCTGGTGCAGGCGGAAATTGTCACGCCCGGCGAACTTGTGTTGCAGGATCGGCACCAGGTCCTTGTCCAGCTCCACCACGTCCAGTTGTGCGCCGCTGTTCAGCAGGCCCTCGGTGAGGGCGCCCTGGCCAGGGCCGATTTCCAGCAGGTTTTCGCCGGCCTTGGCGTGGATCGCCCGCAGGATGCGGTCGATGATTCCGGCGTCATGCAGGAAGTTCTGGCCGAAGCGCTTGCGCGCCCGGTGTTGGTAATGCTCGGTCATGGTCGGTTCTCGGCCATCTGGTAGGCGGTTTCCAGGGCGACGCGCAGGCTGCCGGTGTCGATCTTGCCGGTGCCGGCCAGGTCCAGGGCGGTGCCGTGGTCGACCGAAGTACGGATGATCGGCAGGCCCAGCGTCACGTTGACCGCGGCGCCGAAGCCTTTGTACTTGAGTACGGGCAGGCCTTGGTCGTGGTACATCGCCAGCACCGCGTCGCAGTGCTCCAGATATTTGGGGGTAAACAGGGTATCGGCCGGTAGCGGTCCGCGCAGGTCCATACCTTCGGTACGCAGGCGCTCCAGTACGGGCTCGATGATGTCGATTTCTTCGCGGCCAAGGTGGCCGCCTTCGCCGGCATGCGGGTTGAGCCCGCAGACCAGGATGCGTGGTTTGCCGATGCCGAACTTGTCACGCATGTCCGCATGCAGGATGCGGGTCACGCGCTCCAGGCGCTCGGCGGTGATGGCGTCGGCAATGTCGCGCAGTGGCAGGTGCGTGGTCACCAGGGCCACGCGCAGGCCGTGGGTGGCCAGCATCATGACCACCTGTGCGGTGTGGGTGAGCTCGGCGAGGAACTCGGTATGCCCGGAGAACGCGATACCGCTCTCGTTGATCACGCCCTTGTGTACCGGGGCGGTGATCATCCCGGCAAAGTGCCCGTCAAGGCAGCCTTGCCCGGCGCGTGTCAGCGTTTCCAGCACGAACGCGGCGTTGGCCTTGTTCAGCTGCCCGGCGGCCACTGGCGCGGCCAGGGGTGTGTCCCAGACATACAGGCTGCCGGCAGGGGCAGGCTGATCGGGCAAGTTGTCCGGAGTGACGACCAGCAGGCTGACGGCCAGGCCCAGCTGCGTGGCCCGCTCGGCGAGCAGGTCACGGCTGGTGATGGCGATCAGGGGATGGGGCTGGGCCTCGGCGGCGAGCAGCAGGCACAGGTCGGGGCCTATGCCGGCTGGTTCGCCGGGTGTAACGGCAAAGCGCAGGGGCTTCACTGGGTGGCCTGGTCAGCGCCAGGCAGCTTGACTTCAACGTAGGCCTCGTCGCGGATCTGGCGCAGCCAGGTCTGCAGCTCTTCGTCGTACTTGCGGTTACGCAGTACGCTCATGGCCTGCTGTTCACGGGCTTTTTCGGTGCTGTCGGTGGCGCGGCGGCCCAGCACTTCCAGCACATGCCAGCCGTACTGAGTACGGAACGGCTTGGTCACCACGCCTTGTTGGGCGTCGGCCATCTGCTCTTGGAATTCCGGGACCAGGCTGGCCGGGTCGACCCAGTTGAGGTCGCCACCGTTGAGTGCCGAGCCTGGATCTTCCGAGAAACTCTTGGCCAGGGTGGCGAAGTCTTCGCCGCTGGTGATCCGGTCGTACAGTCTTTCGGCGAGCTCCTTGGTGGCGGCTTCGCTGCGGATCTCGCTTGGCTTGATCAGGATGTGACGCACATGCACTTCGTCGCGCAGCACGTTCTCGCTGCCGCCACGTTTTTCCTCGAGCTTGAGGATGATGAAACCGTTGGGGATGCGAATAGGCTGGGTGACGTCGCCGACGGTCATGCTGCTGAGCATCTTGGCGAAGTCCGGTGGCAACTGGCCGGCTTTACGCCAGCCCATCTCGCCGCCTTCCAGGGCGTTTTCGCTGGCCGAGCGTTCGATGGCCAGCTTGCCGAAGTCGGCGCCTTGCTTGAGCTGCTGATAGACCTGGCCGGCCTGCTGGGCTGCTGCCTGGATGGCCGTGGAGTTGGCGCTTTCCGGGGTCGGGATGAGGATGTTGGCCAGGCGGAACTCTTCCGACATCTGCATCTTGCCGAGGTCGGAGTTGAGGAAGTTCTTCACTTCCTGCTCGGACACCTGGATACGTTCGGCGACACGACGCTGACGCACGCGGCTGATGATCATCTCGCGCTTGATCTGTTCGCGGGCGTCGTCGAACGACAGGCCATCATGGGCCAGGGCGGCACGGAACTGCTCGGGCGACATGCCATTGCGCTGGGCAATGGTGGCGACGGCCTGGTTCAGCTCCTCGTCGGTGATGCGGATGCCCGAGCGCTCGCCGATCTGCAGTTGCAGGTTCTCGACGATCAGGCGCTCCAGTACCTGCTGCTCCAGCGCGCCGGCCGGCGGCACGCCGCCACCGCGCTTGGCGATGGTCTGCTGGACTTCACGCACGCGCTGGTCCAGTTGGCTCTGCATGACCACGTCGTTGTCGACGATGGCCACCACGCGGTCCAGGGACTGCGGTGCGGCATGCGCCGCGCCACTGAGTAAAACGGCGCCCAGCATCAGCGGGCGCAGACGATCAATAAGCTTGGTCTTCACGTTCACGATAACCTTGAATGCCTTTGTCCAGGAACGACTCAACCTTGTTGCCCACTACACCGCCGAGGCCCTTGAGCACGACTTGCAGGAAGATACCGTGGTCGCCCTTCTCGTTGTCCGGGATCGCCTGGCTGAAATCGTCGTAGTCGATCCAGTAGCGGTTGATCAGGCGCAGCTTCCAGCAGCAGTTGTCGTACTCGAAACCACCCATGGCTTCCAGGGTGCGGTTACGGTTGTAGTCATGCTGCCAGCGCGCGATCACGCTCCACTGCGGCACGATCGGCCAGATGACCGAGAAGTCGTGCTGCTGGATCTTGTAGTAATCCTTGATGTAGCCAGGTTGGCCCGGCGTGCCGTAGTCACCGCCACCGACTTTCCACAGACCGGTCAACTGGTCATAGGTGATCAGGTCGTTGCGATAGCGGTAGCCGAGGTTGACGATCTTGTTCGGATTGTCTTCAGGCTGGTAGTGGAACATGGCGCTACCCGAGCGGGTGCTGCGGCTGTCCGGGTCCCAGTTGAAGTCCGAGTTGAAGCGCCAGTCGCGGTTGAAGGCGTACTCGTATTCCAGGGCATACGGTGAAACATCCGACAGGCTGTCCTTGCGGGTGCTGTAGTCGATGCCCGGCAATTGGACCTTGCGATCCTTGAAGTACAGGGCCTGGCCAATGCTGAAGCGCTGACGCTGGAAACCGTTGTCCTCGATCCAGCGGGAGGTCACACCCAGCGACAGCTTGTTTTCGTCGCCGATGCGATCGGTGCCGCTGAAGCGGTTGTCGCGGAACAGCGAACCGTAGTCGAACAGGCGCTCGCCGGTATCGAAGATCGGAATGTCCTTCTGGTCCTCGTACGGGACGTAGAGGTAGAACAGTCGCGGCTCGAGGGTCTGGCGGTAATTGGTGCCGAACATCTGGGTGTTGCGGTCGAAGTACAGGCCGCTGTCGACGCTGAAGATCGGGACGTCGCGGCTCAGCGAGCTGTTGTAGCTGCCATAGCCCGGAAGGCCCGACTGCGTGATCGCCTGGGCCTTGCCCTGGCTGTCCAGGTCGAGGTCGTAGCGAGTGACGGCGTACTTGAGCTTCGGCTTGATGTAGCCGTAGCTTGCTTCCATCGGCAGGCTGATGGCCGGTGCCGCGTGCAGGCGGGTACCGTTGGCACGGGCGATGCCGGTGACACTCTCGTCAAGGCGGCGGCCGCCCAGGACATTGCCGTTGGCATCGGTCACGAGGCCGAGCGAATCGTCAGGCTGGCCATCCTTGTCGAACACCAGATCGTTCTTCAGGTCACGTTCGAAGCGAACGGCCTCGGCTTCGTAGCTGAGGTCGAGCCCTTCGGGGTGGTACGGCAGCAGGCCGGTAATCGAAAGCTGTGGAAGCTTGTCGTAAGGAGTGATCTGCGAAATGGTCGCCATTTCGTAGGCATGCACGTTCAACCGGGCGGTGTAGTCGTCGCCACGGTAGTTGAGCGTGCCGCGCTGGTTGACGTAGTCCTGGCTGTTGACGCCGATCTGGTCCGATTCCAGGTCCTGGAAGTAGAACGGGTCGCTGATGTCGGTGTAGTCCACCTCGCCCATCAGGCGATCATCCAGGCCGCCTTTGTGCTGCCAGTTGATCATCCAGCGTTCTTTCTTGTAGTCCGTTTGCAGCTTGCGGTCGTCGTCCTGATCGCTCAGGTAGGCGCCACCGAACTGACCTTCGCTGGATTTGGTCAGGTAGCGGAATTCGCCTTCCATGAGCATGCCGCGCTTGGCCATGTAGCGCGGGTACAACGTGGCGTCGTAGTTCGGCGCCAGGTTGAAGTAGTACGGGGTGACCAGCATGAAGCCGGTATCGCTGCTGCTGCTGAACGATGGCGGCAGGAAGCCGGACTGCCGACGATCATCGATCGGGAAGTAGATGTACGGCGTATAGAAGACCGGGAAGTCCTTGACCCGCAGCGTGACGTTGGTGGCAGTACCAAAGCCGGTGGCCGGGTTGAGGGTGATGTTGTTGCCCTTGAGCTGCCAAGCGTTGCTGCCCGGCTCACAGGTGGTGTAGGTACCGTCCTTGAGGCGGATGATCGCGTTTTCCGCGCGCTTGGCGTACAGCGCATTGCCGCGGATGTGCGATTTGTGCATCACGTATTCGGCGTTGTCGACCCGGGCTTCACCGGTGTCGAGCTGAATCTGTGCCTCGTCGCCGACCACCAGCGAGCCGTTGTCACGGATCTTGACGTTGCCCTTGAGCTCGCCACGGTTCTCGGCCTGGTACAGGTTGGCTTCGTCCGCTTCGGCCTGCATGCTGCCCTGGCGCATGACCACGTCACCGGCGAGGGTGGCGATCTGCTGCTCCTGCTGGTACTTGGAGACCTTGGCGTTGATGTAGGTCGGGGCCTCGTCCTTGGGCGTGGTGTCATCCATGCCCGGGCGGATTGGCTCGATATAGGCGCCACCGCAGTACGGGCCGGTCTCGGCCAGCTGCGCGGCAGTGAGCTTCTCGCGGGGTACCCAGTCGAGGTGGCTGTAGTCTTCGCTGCGCGATTTCAGGGCGCGGCCCTTGCTCTCGGTGACCAGCACCGGCTTGTCGGCCTGTTCCTGGGCTACTTGCTCCGGTGTTTCATCACCGGAACTGGCGGCAGCGGCACCCGGATGAACCGGGCGAGGCGGCAGGTTACTGGCTGCCTTGGGCTTGCAGTCCCAGCCACCGGAAGCGGACACTTGGCAGTCGAACTGCTCGGCTGCTAACGCATGCGGCATGGCCAAAGGTTGCAGGGCCAGCAGACCGCCAGTGACCAGCAATGGAAACTTTCTACGAAACGCGGGGGATTTCAATGCCATCTTATTAGTCCGGGCTTCCTGCGTGCCATCTGCCCGCGTGTGGGGGCCGCACGCCTCTCGATGGTCTGAAAAAGATGCTGGATAATAAAGCATGACCCGCTTGACGGCTAGCGCCGTCGGAGACCCTTGTAATGCCCGACCACGATGTACGTCTGCAACAACTGACTGCCTGGCTCGCCGAGCAGCTCGAGATTCTATTTCGCACCAACGGCTGGGGTGAGGTGCCCGCCGGCAGCCTGACCGCCGCCAGCAGCGATGCGAGTTTCCGTCGCTACTTCCGCTGGGAGGGCGCCGGCCACAGCTTCGTGGTCATGGATGCGCCACCGCCCCAGGAAAACTGCCGCCCGTTCGTTGCCATCGACCACTTGCTGGCCAGCGCGGGCGTGCATGTGCCGCAGATCCATGCCCAGGACCTTGAGCGCGGCTTCCTGCTGCTGGGCGATATGGGGCGCCAGACTTACCTGGACGTCATCGACGCCGACAACGCCGACGCCCTGTTCAAGGACGCCATCGAAGCCTTGCTGGCGTTCCAGCGCCTGCCGATGGACGCCCCGTTGCCCAGCTACGACGATGCGCTGTTGCGCCGCGAAGTCGAATTGTTCCCGGAGTGGTACGTCGGCCGCGAGCTGGGCGTGAAGCTGACCGAGGCCCAGCAGGCCAGTTGGCAGCGGGTCAGCCAGCTGTTGATCGACAGCGCCCTGGCGCAACCTAACGTGCTGGTGCACCGCGACTACATGCCGCGCAACCTGATGCAAAGCACGCCGAACCCTGGCGTGCTGGACTTCCAGGACGCGGTATACGGCCCGGTCACCTACGACATCACCTGCCTGTTCAAGGACGCTTTCCTCAGCTGGCCCCAGGCCCGTGTCGAGGGGTGGCTTGGCGATTACTGGCAAAAGGCCCGGGCTGCCGGCATTCCAGTACAGCCGGCATTCGAGGACTTCCACCGCGCCAGCGACCTGATGGGGGTGCAGCGCCACCTCAAGGTGATCGGTATTTTCGCCCGCATCTGCCACCGTGACGGCAAACCGCGCTACCTCACTGACGTACCGCGTTTCTTCGCCTATATAGATGAAGTGATTGGTCGCCGTCCGGAGTTGGCCGAGCTGGGCGCGCTGATCAGCGAACTCAAGGCCGAGGCCCATTCATGAAGGCAATGATCCTCGCGGCGGGCAAGGGCGAGCGCATGCGCCCACTGACCCTGCACACCCCCAAACCGCTGGTGCCGGCCGCCGGCAAGCCGTTGATCGAGTACCACCTGGAGGCGCTGGCCCGCGCCGGCTTCACCGAGGTGGTCATCAATCATGCCTGGCTCGGCCAGCAGATCGAGGATCACCTGGGCGATGGCAGCCGCTTCGGCCTGCGCCTGCGCTACTCGCCGGAAGGCGAACCGCTGGAGACCGGCGGCGGCATCTTCAAGGCGCTGCCGCTGCTGGGTGATGCGCCGTTCGTGCTGCTCAACGGCGATATCTGGACCGACTACGACTTCAGCGCGTTGCAGGCGCCGCTGCAGGGGCTCGCGCACCTGGTGCTGGTAGACAACCCCGGGCACCACGGGCGCGGCGACTTCCGTCTGCAGGGCGAGCAGGTAACCGATGGTGACGACGCGCCCGGGACGCTGACGTTCAGCGGTATCTCGGTGCTCGACCCGGCGCTGTTCGAGGGCTGCCAGCCCGGCGCCTTCAAGCTCGCACCGCTGTTGCGCAAGGCCATGGCTGCAGGCCAGGTGAGTGGCGAGCACTACCAGGGTCACTGGGTCGATGTCGGCACCCTCGAACGCCTGGCCGATGTCGAACGCCTGATCGGCGAGCGCGCCTGACATGTGGTGGCCAAGCACAGTGATTGGTGCCGGGGCCGGTTTCGCCATGGCCAGCATCCCCGGGGCTTTGCTCGGGGCGCTGCTGGGCCAGGCCATGGATCGGCGCCTGCGTCTGCAGGGATGGGACGACATGCGCGAGCGCCTGGGCGGGCGCCCGGCGCTGCGCGACGAAGAGTTGCTGTTCGTGCTGCTCGGGCGACTGGCCAAGAGCGATGGTCGGGTTGCCGAGGGGCACATCCAGCAGGCGCGCCAGGAAATGACCCGGCTGGACCTGGCGGAACCCGCGCGGCTGCGGGCGATTGCTGCGTTCAACCGAGGTAAGTCGGGCAAGGGCCGGCTGGGCCATTACCTGCGCCGAATCAAGTTGCAGCCGCATGCCGCCGAGGGCACCTTGCGCGCCTGCTGGCGAATGGTCTGGGCGGATGGCAAGGCCGGTCGGCATGAGCACGATCTGCTGCTGCGCTGGGGCGAGCAGCTGGGGCTCAGCCGTCAGCAGGTGCAGGCCCTGGCCAAGGAGTACGAGCCACGGCGCTCGTCCGTCGAAGGCGGTGTGATGACCTATGCCGCCGCGCTGCGGCTGCTTGGGGTGGAGCCGGACACCGAGGCCGACAAGGTCAAGCAGGCCTATCGGCGACTGCTCAGCCGGCACCATCCGGACAAGCTGGTGGGCAGTGGTGCCAGTGAGGCCAAGGTGCGCGAGGCAACCGAACACACGCGCGAACTGCACCAGGCCTATGCCCTGGTCCGCAAGCGCCGGGGCTTCTAGCAAAGCTATCGCGGGGCGACGATGCGACGTGCCCCGCGCTGATCGTCACTGTTCCTGCGGGCTCAGCCAGCCGCGAACCCGGCGCAGCAACTGCTCTTGCTCCGCTGCCTTGTTGCCCGGCATGGCCATCAGCGAAAGCTGGCGGTACGCGCTGTCCTTCTGCCGCTTGCTGGCCTGCAGGCGCTGCTCGGCGGCCTGGCGGTCCTGGGGGCGCGTGGTGTAGTAGAGGTCGGCGGTCGGCACTTTCAGGGTTGGGGTCAGGCTCAGCAGATCGTGCTCGACCCGCGCCGGCGTCTGCGCCGCGACCATCACCAGTTTCTGTACCTCTGGCGGCTGCTTCTCGCTGAGGTAGCGCGCCGCCCAGTAGGCGCCGCTGCCGTTGCCCAGCAGTACGATGCTGCGTGCCTGCTGCTGTTGCGCATAGGCCACGGCAGCATCCAGGCGGGCGAAAATGCGCTCGGCGTCGGCCTGGTCGGTGTGTTCGTCGGCCTTGGCGGCGTCGGTGCTTTCGGCGGCGTCCGCCTCGGCGGCCGTGGCTTGGGCAACGTTGGCGTTGGCGTCTGCGGGCGTATCCTTGGTTGGCGCGGTTTCACCCGCTTCCTTGACCGGTTCTGCGGCAGGCTTGGCCTCGACGCGCGCCTGCGGGCGTTCGGCCAGCAGGTCTGGAAGGCTCACGCTCAAGGTGTGCCAGCCGACATCGGGGAAGCCGCGGCGCAACGGCCCGACCGTGGTCGGCCAGTCGGCGTTTTCGCCGGCACCGGGGACGATGATCACCGCACCTTTCGGGTCGCTGTCGTTGGCCGGCTTCCACAGCGCCAGGAAGGGTTCACCGTTGGCCTGCAGGGTCTGCTGCTCGGCCTTGGGTACCTGGCGCTCGAGGGCGAGGGCATCGTCCTGGCTGCGTTCGGCCAGCGCCGGGCGTACTGCGGGGGCAGGGGCTGCCTCGGCGGCAGCCTCGGTTTTTTCGGCATCGGCTGCTTGCGCGCCGAGGGGCAGGAGCGAAGCCAGGCAGAACATGGCCAGCGTCGTGCGATAGAGTGTGAACATGGATCGGTCCAAGGCCATAAAGTTACCGGCAGCCTAATAGTATTTGTCCGCGACGGCCACGTCAGGTGGCCGTCCTTGCCAAGATGAGCGTAGAGATGAAGCGAGTGCGTTGCCTGTGGGTTATCGGCTGGTTGTGTCTACCCTTGATCGCGCTGGCGCGCCCGGAGACGCCGCCTTCGGTAGTGCTGGAGCCCAGCCAGCAACACTGGCTCGAGGCGCATCGCAGCCTGCGGGTCGGCCTGGTGCTGCAAGCGCCCTATGCCCAGTTCGACCGGCGTCTGCAGCAGTTCTACGGGGCCAACGTCGAGCTGGTCGGTGCGCTGGCCCAGGCCCTCAGGCTCGACCTGACCTGGCGCGGTTTCACCGATGAAGCGGCCCTGGAGCACGCCTTGCAAGCTGGCGAGATCGATTTCGCCCCAGGCCTGACCCAGACCCCCGCCAGCCTGCGCAACTGGTTGTTCAGCGACCCGTACATGCGCGTGCCGCAACTGGTGGTGGGCCTGCGCAGCGGTGCGGTGGCGGTGGACCTGGAGAAGCTCGGCGCCAACGACCGAGTGGCCGTGCGCATGCCATCCAGGCTCGCCGACTACCTGCGCGGCAACTACGGCAACCTCAACCTGCAGGGCGTGCCCAACGAGCGTGAGGCCCTGCAACTGGTGCTGGGTGGCCAGGCCGGTTTTGCCGTGCTGGACGAGGCGCAGCTCAGTCGCCTGTCCCGCGAGAGTGAGTTCGGCGAGCTGGCCGTGGTCGGAGACATCGGCCTGCCGCAATTGCTGCGGGTGGGGTCGCGACGCGACTGGCCGCTGTTGGCCGACGTCCTTGAACGTGGGCTGCAGGCCATGCCGGCCAAGGACCTCGAGCAGATCCACCAGCGCTGGCTACAACCGAAATACCCGCGGTTCTCTGAATCGCCTGGCTTCTGGCAGAACCTTGCCTTGCTGTTCGGCCTGTTGCTGTTGTGCGCCTTGGCCACGCTGGTGTGGCAGCGTCGCCAGCAGCGGGGGCTGGAGCGCGGCTTGCTGGCGGCACGCGAGAGCCTGGCCGAGCGCCAGACCCGCGAGCAGGCGCTGCGCCTGAGCCAGTTTTCCATCGACCAGAGCACCGTCGGGATTCTGTGGGTCAACTGGGACAGCCATGTGCGCTACGCCAACCACGCCGCCGAACGCATGCTCGGTTTCGCCGAAAACGCCTTGCTCGAGCGCCCGTTGATCGACATCGAGCCCACCCTGGCCATGGACCGCTGGCTGGCGCTGTGGAAGCGCGCGCGTGGCGGCGAAGGCGAGTTGCAGTTCGAGAGCCAGTGCCGCTGCGCCGACGGCAGCTTGCTGCCGGTCGACCTGTCGCTGTCGTTCCTGCGCTTTCGCGATGCCGAATACCTGGTGGTGTTCCTCACCGATGTCACCGAACGCCGCCGGGCATTGGCCGCCCTGCGCGAAAGCGAGGCGCGGCTCAAGGGCATTGCTGGCAACGTGCCAGGGCTGGTGTTCCGCCTGGAGCGCGACGCCGCCGAAGGCGAGTTGGAGTTCCCCTATATCAGCGAAGGCAGCGAAGCGCTGGTCGGTTACACCCCGGCGGCGATCCAGCACCCTGACATGGGCCTGCGCAACCTGGTGCACCCGCAGGACCGCGCCGATTATCACCGGGTCCAGGACATGGCCCTGGCCACTGACCAGGACTGGTCGTGGCAAGGCCGCATCCTCACCCGCCAGGGCGAGCAGCGCTGGGCCGACATCAAGGCCACCACCCGGCGCCTGGCCGATGGCCGAGTGGTGTGGGACGGCGTGGTCTGGGACATCACCCAGGGCAAGCAGGCCGAGTTGGCGCTGGCCGGGTCCCAGGAGCAACTGCGCGAGTTGTCGGCGCACCTGGAGAGCGTGCGCGAAGAGGAGAAGGCGCGGATTGCCCGTGAGGTGCACGACGAACTGGGGCAGATGCTCACGGTGCTCAAGCTTGAAGTGTCGATGTGCGAGCTGGCGTTCGCCGAGCTGGACCCCGCCCTCAACGAGCGCCTGGCCAGCATGAAACGCCTGATCGCCCAGTTGTTCCAGCTGGTACGCGACGTGGCCACGGCCCTGCGCCCACCGATCCTCGACGCCGGCATTGCCTCGGCCATCGAGTGGCAGGCGCGGCGTTTCGAAGCGCGCACGCAGATACCCTGTCTGGTGCAGGTACCGGACAATCTGCCACCCTTGAGTGATGCCAAGGCCATCGGCCTGTTTCGTATCCTGCAGGAGGCGCTGACCAACGTCATGCGCCATGCCCAGGCGCACACGGTGCAGATCGAACTGGTGCACGAGGCCGGGCAGTTGCGCATGACCGTGATCGACGACGGCGTGGGGTTTGCCATGGAGGCAGCGCGGCCGACGTCGTTCGGCCTGGTGGGTGTGCGTGAACGGGTGTTGATGCTCGGTGGCAGCATGAGCCTGGACAGCGAGCCGGGGGAGGGCACCAGCCTGAGCGTGGCGATTCCTTTGAAGCAGGAGAAACAATCGTGATTCGAGTGCTGGTGGCCGAAGACCACACCATCGTCCGGGAAGGCATCAAGCAATTGATCGGCCTGGCCAAGGACATGCAGGTGGCGGGCGAGGCGGGCAATGGCGAGCAGTTGCTCGAGACCCTGCGCCACACGCCCTGCGAGGTGGTGCTGCTGGATATCTCCATGCCTGGGGTGAACGGCCTGGAGGCGATCCCGCGGATCCGCGCGCTGAACAACCCGCCGGCGATCCTGATGCTGTCGATGCACGACGAAGCGCAGATGGCGGCGCGGGCGCTCAAGGCCGGTGCGGCGGGCTATGCGACCAAGGACAGCGACCCGGCTCTGCTGCTCACGGCCATCCGCCGGGTGGCCGGGGGCGGGCGCTACATCGACCCGGCCCTGGCCGACCGCATGGTGTTCGAGGTGGGCCTGACCGAAACCCGGCCGTTGCACACACTGCTGTCGGAGCGCGAGTTCTCGGTGTTCGAGCGCTTGGCCCAAGGTGCCAACGTCAACGACATCGCCCTGCAGCTGGCGCTGTCGAGCAAGACCATCAGCACCCACAAGGCGCGGCTGATGCAGAAGCTCAAGGTCAACTCGCTGGCGGAGCTGGTGAAGTACGCCATGGAGCACAAGTTGGTGTGAGTGTTCTGGTTGCGACAGGCAGGGCCGCGGCCTGGCGCATATCGCTGTGGGAGCGGGTTTACCCGCGAATGGGCCTGACCTGCTGATTTCGGTGGCTGCACCGGCCTCTTCGCGGGTAAACCCGCTCCCACAGGCTCGGCATGGCCCCAGGTTGGCATTCCAAACGCGCCATCCTTGTAGGGCGATCCCTACAACAAGTCTTCCATCCGGATGATGGCATTCTCTCAGTACCCCCGATTTTCGGGCGTTTGCGCCTCTTCTACTCTTTTGCCTACGCAGTCATTCCAACAAGAAGGTGCAGGGCATGAGCGAGGCGAATTCAAACGAGACGCTGGTCAGCTTCCGTGGTGTGCAGAAGAGCTACGACGGCGAATCGCTGATCGTCAAAGACCTCAACCTGGACATTCGCAAGGGTGAGTTCCTGACCCTGCTCGGCCCCTCCGGCTCGGGCAAGACCACCAGCCTGATGATGTTGGCCGGTTTCGAAACCCCTACCGCCGGCGAGATCCAGCTGGCCGGGCGCTCGATCAACAACGTGCCGCCGCACAAGCGCGATATCGGCATGGTGTTCCAGAACTACGCGCTGTTCCCGCACATGACCGTGGCCGAGAACCTGGCCTTCCCGCTGACCGTGCGCAACCTGAGCAAGACCGACGTCAGCGAGCGGGTCAAGCGCGTGCTCAACATGGTCCAGCTCGACGCCTTCGCCAAGCGCTACCCGGGGCAGTTGTCCGGCGGCCAGCAGCAGCGCGTGGCACTGGCCCGGGCATTGGTGTTCGAACCCCAGCTGGTGCTGATGGACGAACCACTCGGTGCCCTGGACAAGCAACTGCGCGAACACATGCAGATGGAAATCAAGCATATCCACCAGCGCCTGGGCGTGACCGTGGTCTACGTGACCCACGACCAGGGCGAGGCGCTGACCATGTCGGACCGGGTGGCGGTGTTCCACCAGGGCGAGATCCAGCAGATCGCCGACCCGCGCACCCTCTACGAAGAACCCTGCAACACCTTCGTCGCCAACTTCATCGGTGAGAACAACCGTATCAACGGCACCCTGCTGGCCAGCGATGGCAAGCGTTGCCAGGTGCAGCTGGGCCGTGGCGAGCGGGTCGAGGCATTGGCGGTCAACGTCGGCCAGGCCGGCGAGCCGGTCACCCTGTCGATCCGCCCCGAGCGCGTGCGCCTCAACGGCCACAGCGAGAGCTGCGTCAACCGCTTCTCTGGCCGGGTGGCCGAGTTCATCTACCTGGGCGACCACGTGCGGGTGCGCCTGGAAGTCTGCGGCAAGGCCGACTTCTTCGTGAAGCAGCCGATTGCCGAACTCGACCCGGCCCTGGCCGTGGGCGATGTGGTACCGCTGGGCTGGGAGGTGGAGCACGCCCGCGCGCTCGATCCGATTGCACAAGCCCACTGATGGATTGCTTCACCAACCCTGTACTGTGGAGAGAATAATAATGCGCAAGCAGTTGAAACTGACCGCCCTGGCCCTGGGGTTGTTCGCCGCCGGCCAGGCCATGGCGGCCGACCTCACCGTGATTTCTTTCGGGGGCGCCAACAAGGCCGCCCAGACCAAGGCGTTCTACGAGCCATGGGAGAAGGCGGGCAAGGGCAAGATCGTCGCCGGTGAGTACAACGGCGAGATGGCCAAGATCAAGGCCATGGTCGACACCAAGAGCGTGAGCTGGAACTTGGTGGAGGTGGAGTCGCCAGAGCTGGCCCGCGGTTGCGACGAGGGCATGTTCGAGGAGCTTGACCCGGCGTTGTTCGGCAATGAAGGCGATTATGTGCCGGGCGCCATCCAGCCATGCGGCGTGGGCTTCTTCGTCTGGTCCACGGTCATGGCCTACAACGCCGACAAGCTCAAGACCGCCCCCACCAGCTGGGCTGATTTCTGGGATACGAAGAAATTCCCGGGCAAGCGCGGCCTGCGCAAGGGCGCCAAGTACACCCTCGAATTCGCCCTGATGGCCGACGGTGTCGCGCCGAAGGAAGTCTACAAAGTGCTGGCCACCAAAGAGGGCCAGGACCGTGCCTTCAAGAAACTCGATGAGCTCAAGCCGAGCATCCAGTGGTGGGAAGCCGGCGCCCAGCCGCCGCAGTACCTGGCCTCGGGTGACGTGGTCATGAGTTCGGCCTACAACGGCCGCATCGCCGCCGTGCAGAAAGAGAGCAACCTCAAGGTGGTGTGGAACGGCGGCATCTACGACTTCGACGCCTGGGCCATTCCGAAAGGCGCCAAGGATGCCGAAGAAGCGAAGAAATTCATCGCCTACAGCGTCCAGCCCGAACAGCAGAAGACCTACTCCGAGAACATCGCCTACGGCCCGGCCAACAGCAAGGCCGTGAGCCTGCTGTCGGACGAGGTGAAGAAAGACATGCCGACCACGCCTGAGAACATCGCCAACCAGGTGCAGATCGACGTGGCCTTCTGGGCCGACAACAGCGAGCAGCTGGAGCAACGCTTCAACGCCTGGGCGGCGAAGAAGTAAACCACCTGGAGCCGCTGCGCGGCTCATCGCCGGCAAGCCGGCTCCCACAGGGATCGCACACTCCCTGAAGCCAGTGCAGTACTTGTGGGAGCCGGCTTGCCGGCGATGGGCTGCGCAGCAGCCCCAATTTCAGCCTGTATCGCGGAGTTCGCCATGGCTATTGCAGTGCCCCTCAACGAAGGCGCAGGTCCAAGCCTCAAACAGCGCCTCAAGCATGCCGAGCGGGTCAACCGCTGGAAGGCCCAGGCGTTGATCGCGCCGCTGGCGCTGTTCCTCCTGCTGGTGTTCCTGGTGCCGATCGCCGCGCTTTTATACAAGAGCGTCGGCAACCCCGAGGTGGTCGCCGGCCTGCCGCGCACCGTCGAGGCCGTGGCGCAGTGGGACGGCAAGAGCCTGCCCGGCGAGGAGGCCTACAAGGCCTTGAGCCAGGACCTGGCCGAATCACGCAAGAACCAGACACTGGGCGATCTATCCAAGCGCCTGAACATGGAGCTGGCCGGCTACCGCAGCCTGCTGGCCAAGACTGCGCGGGCGCTGCCGTTCAAGGCCGAGCCTGCTTCCTATAAGGATGCCATGCAGACGCTGGACGAGCGCTGGGGTGATCCGGCCTACTGGCAGGCGATCCGCCGTAACACCAGCAGCGTCACGCCGTTCTACCTGCTGGCGGCGCTCGATCACCGTATCGATGATCTCGGTGAGCTGGCCAAGGCCACGCCGGACCAGGCCATCTACCTCGACATCTTTGCCCGCACCCTGTGGATGGGGGTGGTGATCACCGCCATCTGCCTGGTGCTGGCCTATCCTCTGGCCTACCTGCTGGCCAACCTGCCCACCCGGCAGAGCAACCTGCTGATGATCCTGGTGCTGCTGCCGTTCTGGACCTCGATCCTGGTGCGGGTGGCGGCGTGGATCGTGCTGCTGCAGTCGGGCGGGCTGATCAACAGCGCGCTGATGGCCATGGGCATCATCGACCAGCCGCTGGAGCTGGTGTTCAACCGCACCGGCGTGTACATCTCGATGGTGCACATCCTGCTGCCGTTCATGATCCTGCCGCTGTACAGCGTGATGAAGGGTATCTCGCCCAGCTACATGCGTGCGGCGATCTCCCTGGGCTGCCACCCGTTCGCCAGCTTCTGGCGGGTGTACTTCCCGCAGACCTACGCCGGCGTAGGTGCCGGTTGCCTGCTGGTGTTCATCATCTCGATCGGCTACTACATCACCCCGGCACTGCTGGGCAGCCCGAACGACCAGATGGTCAGCTACTTCGTCGCCTTCTACACCAACACCAGCATCAACTGGGGCATGGCCACCGCGCTGGGCGGGTTGCTGCTGCTGGCCACCGTGGTGCTGTACCTGATCTATAGCTGGCTGGTCGGCGCCAGCCGCCTGCGCCTGAGCTGAGGAGCCTTGTCATGCTGAGCCCCTACATGTCGCCCGTGGAGCGGGTGTGGTTCTACACCTTGCGCATTCTCTGCGGGCTGGTGCTGCTGTTCCTGGTGCTGCCGGTGCTGGTGATCGTGCCGCTGTCGTTCAACAGCGGGAGTTTCCTGGTGTACCCGCTGCAGGGCTTCTCGCTGCACTGGTACCAGGACTTCTTCGCCTCGGCCGAGTGGATGCGCTCGCTGAAGAACAGCATCATCGTCGCCCCCGCAGCGACAGTGCTGGCCATGGTGTTCGGCACCCTGGCCTCGATCGGCCTGACCCGCGGCGATTTCCCCGGCAAGTCGCTGGTGATGGCGCTGGTGATCTCGCCGATGGTGGTGCCGGTGGTGATCATTGGTGTGGCGAGTTATCTGTTCTTTGCCCCGCTGGGGATGGGCAACAGCTTCATTTCGCTGATCCTGGTGCATGCGGTGCTGGGTGTGCCCTTCGTGATCATCACCGTGTCGGCCACGTTGCAGGGCTTCAACTACAACCTGGTGCGTGCGGCAGCCAGCCTTGGCGCATCGCCGCTGCTGACCTTCCGTCGGGTGACCTTGCCGCTGATTGCGCCGGGGGTCATTTCCGGGGCGCTGTTTGCCTTTGCCACCTCGTTCGATGAAGTGGTGGTGACCCTGTTCCTTGCCGGGCCCGAGCAAGCCACCCTGCCGCGGCAGATGTTCAGCGGCATTCGCGAGAACCTGAGCCCGACCATTGCGGCGGCGGCAACCCTGTTGATCGCGTTTTCGGTGGTATTGCTGCTGACCCTGGAGTGGTTGCGTGGGCGGAGCGAGAAGCTGAGGACCCAGCAGCCGGGCTGATTTTCGGATGCCTGTAGCGGCCTCTTCGCGGGTAAACCCGCTCCCACAGGTGATGTGCGGCTCTCGAGATCTGCGCGATCCCTGTGGGAGCGGGTTTACCCGCGAAGGGCCAGCACAGGATTGACACCAATCAGCCCCGATCCGCTTCCCTGGGTTACAATGCGCGCCACCGTGATTCTGCCCAACAGGTGCGCCATGCAGCCCTACGCTATTGCCCCCTCCATTCTTTCCGCCGATTTCGCCCGTCTGGGCGAGGACGTCGACAAGGTTCTGGCCGCCGGGGCCGACATCGTCCACTTCGATGTCATGGACAACCACTACGTACCCAACCTGACCATCGGCCCGATGGTCTGCACCGCGCTGCGCAAGTACGGCGTGACCGCGCCGATCGACGTGCACCTGATGGTGAGCCCGGTCGATCGCATCATCGGCGACTTCATCGAAGCCGGCGCCACCTACATCACCTTCCACCCGGAAGCCACCCAGCACATCGACCGATCGCTGCAGCTGATCCGTGACGGCGGCTGCAAGGCCGGCCTGGTGTTCAACCCGGCCACCGGCCTGGATGCGCTGAAGTACGTGATGGACAAGGTCGACATGGTCCTGCTGATGAGCGTCAACCCAGGCTTCGGTGGGCAGAAGTTCATCCCCGGTACCCTCGACAAGCTGCGTGAGGCCCGTGCACTGATCGACGCCAGCGGCCGTGATATCCGCCTGGAGATCGACGGCGGCGTCAACGTCAACAACATCCGCGAAATCGCCGCAGCCGGCGCCGACACCTTCGTTGCCGGTTCGGCGATCTTCAACGCCCCGGACTATCAGGAAGTGATCGCCAAGATGCGTGCCGAAATGGCGCTGGCACGCGCATGAGCGGCTTCGAGCAGCTGTTCCCGGGGACGCTGCCCAGGCTGGTGATGTTCGATCTGGATGGCACCCTGATCGACTCGGTCCCCGACCTGGCCGCAGCCGTCGACCGCATGCTGCTCGAACTCGGGCGCGAGCCCGCCGGGCTCGACGCCGTGCGTCATTGGGTGGGCAACGGCGCCCAGGTGCTGGTGCGCCGGGCGCTGGCCGGTGGCCTGGACCACGACGGCGTGGACGATGCCTTGGCCGAGCGCGCGCTGGCGCTGTTCATGGAGGCCTACGCCGACAGCCATGAGCTGACCGTCGTCTACCCCGGTGTGCGCGACACCCTGCGCTGGCTGAGCAAGCAGGGCGTGGAGATGGCGCTGATCACCAACAAGCCCGAGCGCTTCGTTGCCCCCTTGCTCGACCAGATGAAGATCGGGCGCTACTTCCGCTGGATCATCGGCGGCGACACCCTGCCACAGAAAAAGCCCGACCCGGCGGCGCTGCTGTTCGTGATGAAGATGGCCGGTGTCGAGCCTGCGCAGTCGCTGTTCGTCGGCGATTCGCGCAGCGACGTACTGGCGGCGAAAGCGGCCGGGGTGAAGTGCGTCGGCCTGAGCTATGGCTACAACCATGGCCGTCCCATCGACGAGGAGTCTCCCAGCCTGGTGATCAGCGACCTGCGCCTGCTGCTGCCTGGTTGCTTAGTCACCGACACTGGGATAACGTTGGCGGACCTTCAAGCCCCGCACAGCAGAGACAACGACGTGGTGGTTACTGGCAAATTCTGGATGAAAGTCATCAAGGCCCTGGCCCGCTGGCGCTGGCGCGCCTGACTTATGCCCGCCGGCGCCTGCCGGCCCGTCCGCTTGCCTGACCCCATTGCTGCTTGCCACGAGGCTACACATGACCCGCGAAGAATTCCTGCGCCTGGCCGCTGCCGGCTATAACCGCATCCCCCTGGCCCGCGAAACCCTGGCCGACTTCGATACCCCCCTGTCGATCTACCTCAAGCTGGCCGACCAGGCCAACTCGTACCTGCTCGAGTCCGTGCAGGGCGGCGAGAAGTGGGGCCGCTACTCGATGATCGGCCTGCCGTCGCGCACCGTCATGCGTGTGCATGGCTACCACGTGAGCATCCTGCACGATGGCGTGGAAGTGGAAAGCCATGACGTCGAAGACCCGCTGGCCTTCGTCGAAACCTTCAAGGATCGCTACAAGGTCGCCGACATTCCGGGCCTGCCGCGCTTCAACGGCGGCCTGGTCGGCTACTTCGGCTACGACTGCGTGCGCTATGTGGAAAAACGCCTGGGCGCCTGCCCGAACCCGGACCCGCTGGGGGTGCCGGACATCCTGCTGATGGTTTCCGACGCGGTGGTGGTGTTCGACAACCTGGCGGGCAAGATGCACGCCATCGTGCTGGTCGACCCCAGCGACGAGCAGGCCTTCGAGCAAGGCCAGGCCCGTCTGGAAGGCCTGCTGGAGAAACTCCGCCAGCCGATCACTCCACGTCGCGGCCTCGACCTCGATGGTCCGATGGCGGCCGAGCCGGCCTTCCGCTCCAGTTTCACCCAGGGTGACTACGAGCGCGCGGTGGACACCGTCAAGGAGTACATCCTCGCCGGTGACTGCATGCAGGTGGTGCCGTCGCAGCGCATGTCCATCGATTTTGCGGCCGCGCCGATCGACCTCTACCGCGCCCTGCGCTGCTTCAACCCGACCCCCTACATGTACTTCTTCAACTTCGGCGACTTCCACGTCGTGGGCAGTTCGCCGGAAGTGCTGGTACGGGTCGAGGACAACCTGGTCACGGTGCGCCCGATCGCCGGTACCCGCCCGCGCGGCGCCACCGAAGAGGCCGACCGCGCCCTGGAAGACGACCTGCTGTCGGATGACAAGGAAATCGCCGAACACCTGATGCTGATCGACCTGGGCCGCAACGACGTGGGCCGTGTGTCGGCCACCGGCAGCGTGCGCCTGACCGAGAAGATGGTGATCGAGCGTTATTCGAACGTGATGCACATTGTCTCCAACGTCACCGGCCAACTGGCCGAGGGGCTGACTGCAATGGATGCGCTGCGGGCGATCCTGCCGGCGGGCACCCTGTCGGGGGCGCCGAAGATCCGCGCCATGGAGATCATCGATGAGCTGGAACCGGTCAAGCGCGGCGTCTACGGCGGTGCGGTGGGCTACTTCGCCTGGAACGGCAACATGGATACCGCCATCGCCATCCGCACTGCGGTGATCAAGGACGGCGAGCTGCATGTGCAGGCCGGCGGCGGCATCGTCGCCGACTCGGTGCCGGCACTGGAGTGGGAAGAAACCATCAACAAGCGTCGGGCGATGTTCCGCGCGGTGGCCCTCGCCGAGCAGACCAGCAAACGCTGAGCCGGCCGTGGTCCATGAGCCCGGCGGGCCGCCACGCGCCCCCGGAGTCCCCCGTATTCAAGAGGTTCGTTCCAGATGCTACTGATGATCGACAACTACGACTCCTTCACCTACAACGTCGTGCAGTACCTCGGCGAGCTGGGTGCCGAGGTCAAGGTCATCCGCAATGACGAGATGACCATCGCCCAGATCGAAGCCCTCAACCCCGAGCGCATCGTGGTTTCCCCAGGCCCCTGCACCCCGAGCGAAGCCGGTGTGTCCATCGAGGCCATCCTGCACTTTGCCGGCAAACTGCCGATTCTGGGCGTCTGCCTTGGCCATCAGTCGATCGGCCAGGCCTTCGGCGGTGACGTGGTGCGTGCCCGCCAGGTGATGCATGGCAAGACCAGCCCGGTGGTGCACCGAGACCTTGGCGTGTTCGCCAGCCTCAACAACCCGCTGACCGTTACCCGTTACCACTCGTTGGTGGTCAAGCGCGAGACGCTGCCGGACTGCCTGGAAGTGACCGCCTGGACCGCCCACGCCGATGGCTCGGTCGACGAGATCATGGGCCTGCGCCACAAGACACTGAATATCGAAGGGGTGCAGTTCCACCCCGAGTCCATCCTGACCGAGCAGGGCCACGAGCTGTTCGCCAATTTCCTCAAGCAGACCGGCGGCCGCCGCTAAGGATCGAGCATGGATATCAAGATTGCATTGAGCCGTATCGTCGGCCACCTGGACCTGAGCACCGATGAAATGCGCGAGGTCATGCGCCAGATCATGACCGGCCAGTGCAGCGAGGCGCAGATCGGCGCCTTCCTGATGGGCATGCGCATGAAGAGCGAAAGTATCGACGAGATCGTCGGCGCGGTGTCGGTGATGCGCGAGCTGGCCGACAAGGTCGAGCTCAAGAGCCTCGACGGCGTGGTCGACATCGTCGGCACCGGCGGCGATGGCGCCAACATCTTCAACGTTTCCACCGCGTCGTCGTTCGTCCTCGCGGCCGCCGGCTGCCCGGTGGCCAAGCACGGCAACCGCGCGGTATCCGGCAAGAGCGGCAGCGCCGACCTGCTGGAAGCCGCCGGTATCTACCTGAACCTCACCCCGGTGCAGGTCGCCCGCTGCATCGACAGCCTGGGGATCGGCTTCATGTTCGCCCAGAGCCATCACAAGGCCATGAAGTATGCCGCCGGCCCGCGTCGCGAGCTGGGGCTGCGCACCCTGTTCAACATGCTCGGCCCGCTTACGAATCCGGCCGGGGTGAAGCATCAGGTGGTCGGTGTGTTCAACCAGGCGCTGTGCCGCCCGCTGGCCGAAGTGCTGCAGCGCCTGGGCAGCAAGCATGTGCTGGTGGTGCACTCCAAGGACGGCCTGGACGAGTTCAGCCTGGCGGCGCCGACCTTCGTTGCCGAACTGAAGAATGACCAGATCACCGAGTATTGGGTCGAGCCCGAAGACCTCGGCATGAAGAGCCAGAGCCTGCACGGCCTGGCGGTCGATGGGCCGCAGGCGTCGCTGGACCTGATCCGTGACGCCTTGGGCCGGCGCAAGACCGAGAACGGCCAGAAGGCCGCCGAAATGATCGTGCTCAATGCCGGTGCGGCGCTGTACGCCGCCGACCACGCCATGACCCTGGCCCAGGGCGTGGAACTGGCCCACGACGTGCTGCACACCGGGCTGGCCTGGGAAAAGCTGCAGGAGCTGGGCGCCTTTACCGCGGTATTCAAAGTGGAGAACGAAGCATGAGCGTGCCGACGGTGCTGGAAAGGATCATCGCCCGCAAGTTCCAGGAAGTGGCCGAGCGCAGTGCGCGGGTCAGCCTCGCCGAACTGGAGCGCCTGGCCAAGGCGGCCGACGCCCCGCGTGGCTTCGCCAATGCCCTGATCGAGCAGGCCAAGCGCAAGCAGCCGGCGGTGATCGCCGAGATCAAGAAGGCTTCGCCAAGCAAGGGCGTGATTCGCGAAAACTTCGTACCGGCCGAGATCGCGGTCAGCTATGAAAAGGGTGGGGCGACCTGCCTGTCGGTGCTGACCGACGTGGATTACTTCCAGGGCGCCGACGAATACCTGCAGCAGGCCCGCGCCGCAGTGTCGCTGCCGGTGATCCGCAAGGACTTCATGGTCGACCCCTACCAGATCGTTGAAGCCCGCGCCTTGGGTGCCGACTGCGTACTGCTGATCGTATCGGCGCTGGATGACGTGAAGATGGCCGAGCTTGCCGCCACGGCCAAGGATGTCGGCCTCGACGTGTTGGTCGAAGTGCACGACGGCGATGAGCTGGAGCGCGCGCTGAAAACCCTCGATACCCCGCTGGTCGGTGTCAACAACCGTAACCTGCACACCTTCGAGGTCAGCCTGGAGACCACCCTCGACCTGCTGCCACGCATCCCCCGCGATCGCCTGGCCATCACCGAGAGTGGCATCCTCAATCGGGCCGATGTCGAGTTGATGGCTATCAACGAGGTGTATTCGTTCCTGGTCGGCGAGGCGTTCATGCGCGCCGAACAGCCGGGGCTCGAGTTGCAGCGGCTGTTCTTCCCTGACCAGGTGAAGAAGACCGTTCAGCCACTGGACTGATTGAACCGAAGCCGGCGTTTGTTGCCGGCTTTTTTGTGTCTGTATTCGAGGGCCTGATCGCGGGGCAAGCCCGCTCCCACGGGTGACAACGTAGGAGCGGGCTTGCCCCGCGATGAGGCCGGTAGAGCTTTCATCAAAGGTGGATCAATGACCGATCAACCCCTGGCCCTGACCGTCGAGCAAGGCCTGCACGCCGAGCAGGAATTGCTGGCCGCCGTGTGCCGTGGCGAGCGTGACGCTGGCGTGCTGTTCTGGCGCCCCACCGATCATGCGCTGGTGATGCCACGCCGGATGAGTCGTCTGGATAACTTCGAAGCCGCCTGCGCCGAGTTGGCGATCGCCGGCTGGCCGGTATTGCTGCGCGAAACCGGTGGTGAGCCTGTGCCGCAGTCGCATTCGACCGTGAACGTGGCGCTGGTCTACGTTGCCCCGCGCAGTGAAGGCGATCACGGGCGCATCGAGAATGCCTACGAGCGCCTGTGCCTGCCGCTTTGCGATGTACTGCGCGAGTGGGGTGGGGTGGCGTCGGTGGGAGAAATCGACGGCGCCTTTTGCGATGGCCGCTACAACGTCAACCTGAACGGCCGCAAACTGGTCGGCACTGCCCAGCGCTGGCGCCAGGGCCTGGGTGGCAAGCGCCCGGTGGTGCTGGTGCATGGTGCACTGCTGCTGGATAACGAGCGTGAATCGATGGTGGCGGCGGTCAATCGTTTCAATGAATGCTGCGAACTTGAACAGCGTTGCCGGGCCGACAGCCATATCGCTCTGCATGAAGTGGCGCCACAGGCGCCCTGGTTCGAGCGCCTTTCCCTGGCCTATGCCGAGGTCATTGCCGGGCTGCCGAAAGACTAACGGGTGCCGTAGACCACCATGGTCTTGCCCTTCACCTGCACCAGGCTGCGCTCCTCGAGATCCTTGAGGACGCGGCCGACCATTTCCCGTGAACAGCCGACGATGCGCCCGATCTCCTGGCGGGTGATCTTGATCTGCATGCCGTCGGGGTGGGTCATGGCGTCTGGCTGCTTGCACAGTTCGAGCAGGCAGCGGGCAACTCGGCCGGTCACGTCGAAGAAGGCCAGGTCGCCGACCTTGCGGGTGGTGTTGCGTAGCCGCTGGGCCATTTGCGCGCCGAGGGCGTAGAGAATCTCCGGGTCCTGGCGGCCCAGTTCGCGGAACTTGTCGTAGCTGATCTCGGCCACTTCGCATTCGGTCTTGGCCCGCACCCAGGCGCTGCGCTGATGCTCCTGGCCGACGGGCTCGAACAGGCCAAGCTCACCAAAGAAGTCGCCGTTGTTGAGGTAGGCGATGATCATTTCGTGGCCATCGTCGTCCTCGATCAGGATGGTCACCGAACCTTTGATGATGAACGAGAGGGTCTCGGCCCGGTCGCCCGCGCAGATGATGTTGCTTTTGGCGGCATAGCGACGGCGCTGGCAGTGCACCAGCAGCTTTTCGATGTTCTTGATCTTGGGCGCAAGGGCTGAAGAAACCATCACGAAATCCTGTTCGATGTGAGGCGTTGGCTTTTTATTGAGGCTGCCTGGCGTGATGTGCCAGTCATTTGGCGCCAGCTTATCAGACACGTCCCCATGTATCGGCATTAAAGCGCTGCGCCTTGAGCTTTTCCGACAGCGTCACAAGGTCTAAGCTGGCACCCTTTTTACGAGATCGGGAGTCCGGATAGATGAAGGCACGCATCCAGTGGGCGGGTGAAGCAATGTTCCTCGGCGAGTCGGGGAGTGGCCATGTGGTGGTCATGGACGGCCCGCCCGAAGCCGGCGGCCGCAACCTTGGCGTGCGCCCGATGGAAATGCTGCTGTTGGGGCTGGGCGGCTGCAGCAGCTTCGACGTGGTCAGCATCCTCAAGAAGTCTCGCCAGGCGGTGGAGAGCTGCGAAGCCTTCCTGGAAGCCGAGCGCGCCAGTGAGGACCCCAAGGTGTTCACCAAGATCCATATGAACTTCGTGGTCAAAGGGCGTGGGCTGAAAGAGGCACAGGTCAAGCGCGCGGTGGAGCTGTCGGCCGAGAAATACTGCTCGGCATCGATCATGCTCGAGCGTGCCGGGGTGGAAATCACCCACGGTTACGAGATTGTCGAACTCGCGTGACCGGTAATGGCGCCTGGCAATCAGGCGCTTTGCAGGTTCAGCCGCTCAGCGGCCAGTAGCCAGGCGACACCCGGGGCGAACGCGAGCAGCAGCATCGGGATGTTGAACAGCAGTAGCCCAAGTATTTCGCTGGTGCTCCAGGTGTTGCCGAAACTTTGGGCAAACAGCATGCACTGCAGCAGTGCCGTGACCATGGCGGCCAACCCGAACAGGGCGATGAGCGTGCGACGCTTGCGGCAGTTGCAAGCCAGCAGCAGGAACAGCAGCAGCCCGGGCACTGTGAACCGCAGCATCTCGACCACGCTGTTGCTGTCGGGCTCGCCGAGGTCGGGCAGTTGCAGGCTGAAGGCGGTTTGCCTGATGGCAGCGGTCATCAGGCAGACAAACGCATAGGCAACCGGCATCAGCCCGAGACTTTGCAGCAACCGAGCCGTGATCAGTCGAGCCTTCAACGGCGCAACGCCGGCAGCAATCGCAACAGGCGCTCGGGTAGCCTGGCCCGCAGCTGTGCACTCAAGGCTTCCCGGCGTTTCTGGTACAGCAGGCCCAGGCCGATAACGCCAAGGCCGATCAGGGTGACGACCAGCGGGAACAGCAGCGAGTCGGCAAATACCTCGTAGGACAGATAGCCGAGATAGGCCGCCACGCCCATCGCCCCGAATACCATGAACACCGGCCGGCGCAACAGCACGGCCAGCCCCATCAGCCCAAGGTTGATCAGGCAATACAGGGCCTTGCCCAGTTCGCTGGCGCTGTCCATCGACGTCAGCCCGCCCCAGAACGCCAGCAGACCGGCCAGGTAGCCCCAGCCGGCGTAGTCCTGGCGGGTGCGCCCATCGACGCCGACGAACACCACCAGCACGGCCAGGCCGAACCACACCGAGACCGTACGTCGCTGGTCCCAGCTGAACACATCGCCATACACCCACTCGGTCAGGTCCATGGACATGAACCACAGCGCCAAGGCGATCGGCATGACGATGAACGGGAAGGGCACCAGGCGCAGCATCAGCAGGCCGGCGACCACGGTTGCGGCCTCCATGGCCAGCCAGCCGCCCTGCACATAGGTGTAGTACTGGTGATAGTCACCCTGGGCATCGTCCAGCGGCCACCAGCCCACCAGCCGTTCCACGGCGAAAACCGCCAGCGGCACGATACTCACCGCGACCGCCGCCAGCACGCCGGCGGCGATCGGCTGCCCGCGGCGTTGCAGTGACAGGGCGAACAGGGTGAGCGTGGCGATGTAGAGCAGGGCGATGGCCAGCAGTGCACTGTCGCCGATGCGCATCCAGGCTTCGGTGAGCAACCAGCCCATCGCCCCCATGATCAACAGGGCGCCGAAGTAGAAGGCGACGTGGGCCAGCTGGAAGCTGCCGCGGTTTTGCGGTTGCTGGCGCAGGAAGTCCAGCAGTGCGCGGTCCTGGCCCGGTTGCAGTACACCGGCGTCTACCGCGCGTGCCAGGTCCTTGGCGTCGAAGCGTTCCATGCGCTGTGCCTCAGATGCGGTAGGTGCTCTTGGTCATGACCTTGGCCATCAGGCTCATGCCGAACCGGATGGGCGCCGGGAAGCGATAGCCGCCGGCTTCCAGCGCGGATTCGGCGTGGTGCTCTTCGTCGACGCGCATCTGTTCGAGGATGGCGCGGGATTTGCCATCGCTTTCGGGGATCTGCTCAAGGTGCTCGTCCAGGTGTTTGCACACCTGATGCTCGGTGGCGGCGACGAAACCCAGGCTGACCTTGTCGCTGACCAGGCCGGCGAGTGCGCCGATGCCGAAGGACATGCCGTAGAACAGCGGGTTGAGCACGCTGGGGTGGCTGTTGAGCTGGCGAATGCGCTGTTCGCACCAGGCCAGGTGGTCGATTTCTTCTTCGGCCGCATGCTCCATGGCCTTGCGTACCTGGGGCAGCTTGGCGGTCAGGGCCTGGCCCTGGTAGAGCGCCTGGGCGCAGACTTCGCCGGTGTGGTTGATGCGCATCAGGCCGGCGACGTGGCGGCTTTGCTGTTCGTCGAGTTCGGCGTCGGGCTGGATGATCGCCGGTGACGGGCGCGAAGGTTGGCCGCTGAAGGGGAGCAGGGTGCGCATGGCGGTATCGGCCTGCAGCAACAAGCGGTCGAGCGGCGAGTAGTGACGTTCGGTAGCCATCGGGCACCTCCACTAGAGTGTGCCCGACAGTTTACCGCAATCGGCTGGAGGGGGCTTGCCCTGGATCAGCCCGGTGGCCAGTGCATCTGGCGCTGGCCAAGCACGTGCATATGGATGTGGTAGACGGTCTGGCCGCCTTTGGGGTTGCAGTTCATGACGACGCGGAAGCCTTCCTCGCAGCCTTGCTCAATGGCCAGGCGCTGGGCGGTGAAGAGGATGTGCCCAGCCAGGGCCTTGTCTTCTTCGGTCAGGTCGTTGAGGGTGCGGATGTGTTTCTTCGGGATGACCAGGAAATGGACCGGCGCCGCGGGGGCGATATCCTTGAAGGCCAGAATCTGGTCATCTTCGTAGATGATATCCGCCGGGATTTCCCGGTTGATGATTTTGAGGAATAGATCGTCCACAGCACTTGCTCCATGGTGAGTGTCCGGGCCGAGTGTACTGAGCCCGCTGCCACTCGCCCAGTGCTTATTCCATGCCGACCGGGCAGTAACGGCGGTGGATCACGCCGGCCAGCTTGCGCGTCAACCAGCGCGGCAACAGGCGCGGGGCAAAGGCCAGCCAGCGGTTGCGCCGGCCGGGGATGATCCGCGCGCGGTTCTTGTCCAGCGCGCGTACGGTGTACAGCGCGATCTCCTCGGGGCTTGGGCTGCTGTCGTCGAGGCGGGGAATGCGCCGGCGCGACGAACGAACCGGCCCGGGGCACAGCACCGAAACTTTGATCCCGGTGCGCCCGAGCTCTTCGCGCAAGGCTTCGCTGAAGCTGAGCACATAGGCCTTGCTGGCGGCGTAGGCGGCCATCCAGGGGCCGGGCGCGACCCCGGCCAGGCCCGCGACATTGAGGATCTGCCCGCCACCCTGCACGGCCATCAGGTTGCCGATGGCATGGCACAGGCGGCTCAGGGCCAGGATATTGACCTCCAGCAGGTCCTGCTCGTCAGCCCACTCATGGGCAAGGAAGGGCCCGTAGGTGCGTTGGCCTGCGCAGTTGACCAGCAGGTCGATGCGCCGCTCGCCTTCCTCCAGCTCAAGCACGAACCCCGACAGGCGCAGGGGCTGGCTGAGGTCGCAGGCGCGGAACAGCACCTCCACGCCAAAACGCTGGGTCAGTTCGATGGCCACCGGCTCCAGCGTCTCGCGCTGGCGTGCCACCAGGATCAGGTTGCGCCCGCGCCGCGCCAGGGCCTCCGCCAGGGCCAGGCCCAGGCCGGTGGAAGCGCCGGTAATCATGGCGTAACGGGTCATGCAAGGCTCCTGGGGCGTAAGGGGCGCCTAGTGTACAGCCTGGTTGGTTTGCTACAAGGCGTTGCTGCGTAGCTGTTGGGCGCGGTCCAGGGCGCCTCGGTATTCGCTGTGCAGGCGTTCGATCAGAGTTGCGGCGCCGGGCAGGTCATTGATCTCGCCGACGCCCTGGCCTGCGGACCAGACGGTCTTCCAGGCCTTGGCTTCCTCGTCCAGGGGCTTGAGCTTGGCGGCCTCATGGCTGCTGGTGAGCGCCGCCAGGTCGTAACCGGCCTGGTCCAGGCTTTGCCGCAGAAAGCTGGCAGGAATGCCGGATACTGCAGGCGTGTGAATGATATCGGCGGCTGTTGCGCCGAGGATCATCTGTTTATAGGCGTCCTGGGCCTGGCTCTCACGGGTGGCGATGAAGCGTGTGCCCATGTAGCCCAAGTCTGCCCCGAGCATTTGCGCCGCGAGCAATTCGTGGCCGTGGTTGAGGCAGCCCGCCAGCAGCAGGGTCTTGTCGAAGAACTGGCGGATCTCGGCGATCAGGGCGAACGGGCTCCAGGTCCCGGCATGGCCACCGGCGCCGGCCGCCACGGCGATCAGCCCATCGACACCGGCCTCTGCCGCTTTTTGCGCATGGCGCCGAGTGGTCACGTCATGGAACACCAGGCCGCCGTAGCTGTGCACGGCATCCACCACTTCCTTCACTGCGCCAAGGCTGGTGATGACGATGGGCACGCGATGCTCGACGCACAGGGCCAGGTCGGCCTGCAGGCGTGGATTGCTCGCATGAACGATCAGGTTGACGGCATAAGGGGCTGGCGCCTGCATCTGGGCCAGGCCTGCCTCGATTTCCTCCAGCCAGGCCTTGAAGCCTGCGCTGTCGCGCTGGTTGAGCGCAGGGAAACTGCCCACCACGCCGCTGGCGCAACAGGCCAGCACCAGTTGCGGGTTGGAAATCAGGAACATCGGCGCGGCCACCAGTGGCAGGCGCAGCCGCTGTTGCAGCGAGGCGGGCAGGGACATGGCGAAACTCCTGTGCAGGGCGGGCTATCGTCAGAACGGTTTGACCACCACCAGAATTACGATCCCCAGCAGGATCAGGACCGGCGCCTCGTTGAACCAGCGGTAGTACACGTGGCTGCGGGTATTGGTGCCGGCGGCGAAGCGCTTGCGCTGGGCGCCGCAGATATGATGGTAGGCGGTCAGCAGCACCACCAGGGTCAACTTGGCGTGCAGCCAGCCCTGGCTCAGCCAGCCGGGGTTGAGGTAGAGCATCCAGCCGCCGAACACGTAGGTGGCGATCATTGCCGGGTTCATGATGCCCCGGTACAGCTTGCGCTCCATGGTGATGAAGCGCTCGAGGCTGATGCTGTCCTGGCTCTGGGCGTGGTAGACGAACAGGCGTGGCAGGTAGAACAGGCCGGCGAACCAGCAAACCACGCTGACGATGTGCAGCGCCTTGATCCATAGATAGAGCATGTGCGGTTCCTTCAGGTTTTCACGGTCGTGCGAATAGTAGTGGGCAAGCGCCGAAGGGTCATGGGAATAGTTGTTACAGGCCTGCCGGGCCCCTATTATCGTGCGCTTTCCAGTGGGCTCGTTGATAAGGGGCAAGCGTTATGATCAAGGTCGGTATCGTCGGCGGCACGGGTTACACCGGTGTCGAACTGCTGCGTCTGCTGGCGCAGCATCCTCAGGCCGAAGTGGCGGTCATCACTTCGCGCTCGGAAGCGGGCGTGGCGGTTGCCGACATGTATCCCAACCTGCGCGGCCACTACGACGGGCTGTGTTTCAGTGTGCCGGACAGCAAGGCTCTGGGCGCCTGTGATGTGGTGTTCTTCGCTACCCCGCACGGTGTCGCCCACGCCCTGGCCGGCGAGCTGCTGGCGGCGGGCACCAAGGTCATCGACCTGTCCGCCGACTTCCGCCTGCAGGACGCCGTCGAGTGGGGCAAGTGGTACGGGCAACCGCACGGCGCGCCTGAACTGCTCAAGGACGCGGTCTACGGCCTGCCTGAAGTGAACCGCGAGAAGATCCGCCAGGCGCGCCTGATCGCTGTGCCCGGCTGCTACCCGACCGCTACCCAGCTGGGCTTCCTGCCATTGCTGGAGGCTGGCCTGGCCGACCCTTCGCGGCTGATCGCCGACTGCAAGTCCGGCGTCAGTGGTGCAGGCCGTGGTGCCGCTGTAGGTTCGCTGTTCTGTGAGGCCGGCGAAAGCATGAAGGCCTATGCGGTCAAAGGGCATCGCCATCTGCCGGAAATCAGCCAGGGTCTGCGCCTGGCCGCAGGCAAGGACATCGGCCTGACCTTCGTGCCTCACCTGACCCCGATGATCCGCGGCATTCACGCCACCCTCTATGCAAACGTCGTCGATACCTCGGTCGATCTGCAGGCGCTGTTCGAAAAGCGCTACGCCAACGAACCGTTCGTCGACGTGATGCCGGCCGGCAGCCACCCTGAGACCCGTAGCGTGCGCGGCGCCAACGTGTGCCGTATCGCCGTGCACCGGCCACAGGGTGGCGACCTGGTGGTGGTGCTGTCGGTGATCGACAACCTGGTCAAGGGCGCGTCCGGCCAGGCGGTGCAGAACCTGAACATCCTGTTCGGCCTGGACGAGCGCATGGGCCTGTCCCACGCCGGCCTGTTGCCGTAAGCCTGCACTGTTGCAAAGGGCCCGCCGTGTGCGGGCCTTTTTCATGGGGGCGACTAAAGCAGCACAATTGTTGACCGATTTTCTCGGACAAGCGGATAATACGCGCCATCGAGTTTTATGGCGGCACTGCGCCGGGAGAATCAGCATGAGCGTCGAAACCTTCACCCCCACGGCTTTGGAGTTCACCTCAGGGGCTGCACACAAGGTGAAGACCCTGGTCAGCGAAGAGGGCAACGAGCGTCTGAAGCTGCGCGTTTTCGTGACGGGCGGTGGGTGCTCGGGCTTCCAGTACGGCTTCACCTTCGATGAGGACGTGGCCGAGGATGACACTATCGTCGAGCGTGAAGGTGTCGCGCTGGTGGTCGACCCGATGAGCTTCCAGTACCTGGCGGGCGCCGAAGTGGACTACCAGGAAGGCCTGGAAGGTTCGCGCTTCGTGATCAAGAATCCGAATGCCAGCACCACCTGTGGCTGTGGTTCGTCGTTCTCGATCTGATCCATGGGCTGACATGAAAACGCCGCGCATTTGCGCGGCGTTTTGCATTGTGCAGGCGGGTTAGGCGGGGTAGATGGCGCCGAGGACGCGCAGGCCCCTGGCGGCGGTGACGCTGGGCCGGTTGGCGGGGATGCGCTGCAGGCAGCAATGGGCCAGCCAGGCAAAGGCCATGGCTTCGACCCAGTCCGGATCGACGCCATGCGCTGCGGTGCTGGACACCTGGGCGCCCGGCAGCAGTTGCGCCAGGCGTGCCATCAGCGCGCCGTTGCGGGCGCCTCCGCCGCACACCAGCAAGGCTTCGGTGCCTTGTTGAGCCTGGCCCAGCGAGTCGATGATGCTGCGTGCAGTCAGTTCCAGCAGTGTGGCCTGTACATCTTCGTCGCGGTAGCTGGGCAGTCGGGCGAGATGGCCGTCGAGCCAAGGCAGGTTGAAGACTTCGCGGCCGGTGCTTTTCGGGCCGCTGCCGGCGAAGAACGGGTCGCTCAGCAGTGTATGGAGCAAGTCCGGTTGCACTGCCCCGCTGGCCGCCCAGGCTCCGTCAGCATCAAATACCTGGCCGCGCTTGCGCTCGATCCAGGCGTCCAGCAGCACATTGCCCGGCCCGCAGTCGAAACCATGCACTGGTTTGTCCTGCTCGATCAGGCTGAGGTTGCTGAAGCCGCCCACATTGAGGATCGCCAGGCGCTGGCCTAGGTGGCCGAACAGCGCTTCATGGAAGGCCGGTACCAGCGGCGCGCCCTGGCCGCCTGCCGCCACGTCGCGGCGCCTGAAATCACCTACCACACAGATACCGGTCAGCTCGGCGAGCAACGCCGGGTTGCCGATCTGTACCGTGAAGCCGCGGGCGGGTTCGTGGCGAATGGTCTGCCCATGGCTGCCGATGGCGGCAATGGCATCGGGCTGCAGGCCTTGCTCGCGCAGCAGGTAGTTGATCCCTTCGGCGGCAAGGGTAGCCCAGTGGTTCTCCGCCAGTGCCGCGCGGGCGATCTCGTCGGGGCCGCTGGCGCAGAGGCCAAGCAGCTGCTGGCGCAGGTCGGTGGGCATGGGGATGTAGTGGGTGGCGAGCAGCCGAAGCTGCTCGCGTTGTTCGATCAGGGCGATGTCCAGGCCATCAAGGCTGGTCCCGGACATCACGCCAAGATAGAGCGCCATGTGGTCAGCGCTTGTTGGCGGCGAGCAGGGTGGCCTTTTCCTGATCCATACGGGCGATCAAGGGTTGGCTCTGCTGGTTGAAGCGCGCGCGCTCAGCCTTGGCGATCGGGTCGGCCATCGGCACCTTCTGGCTCAGCGGGTCGACGTGCACGCCGTTGACCTGGAACTCGTAGTGCAGGTGTGGGCCGGTCGACAGGCCGGTAGTGCCGATGTAGCCGATGACCTGGCCTTGTTTGACGTTGCTGCCGGTCTTGATGCCCTTGGCGAAGCCCTGCATATGGCCATACAGCGTCTTGTACGAGTTGCCGTGGGCAATGATCACGGTGTTGCCATAGCCGCCACGGCGCCCGGCCAGCTCGATACGGCCATCGCCGGCGGCCTTGATCGGTGTGCCGCGCGGGGCGGCGTAATCGACACCCTTGTGGGCGCGGATCTTGTTCAGGATCGGGTGCTTGCGGCCGGCGGAAAAACGCGAGCTGATGCGGGCGAAGTCCACCGGCGTACGGATGAACGCCTTGCGCAGGCTGTTGCCGTCGGCGGTGTAGTAGTTGGTGTTGCCTTGCTTGTTGGTGTAGCGCACGGCGGTGTAGGTCTTGCCGCGGTTGGTGAAGCGGGCCGACAGGATGTTGCCGGTACCGACCACCTTGCCGTCCATCATCTTCTGCTCGTAGACCACGTCGAATTCGTCGCCCGGGCGGATGTCCTGGGCGAAGTCGATGTCGTAACCGAGGATGCGTGCCATGTCCATGGTCATGCTGTGGGACAGGCCCGCGCGTTGTGCCGAGGCCGAAAGCGAGCTCTTGATCACGCCATGGGCGTAGGCGGTGCGCACGACCGGCTTGCTGACTTCGCGATCGAAGCTGAAGCCCTTGTCGGTACGGGTCAGGCGGATGGTTTCGAGGTTGCTGACCTTGCTGTGCAGGCTGGTCAGTTGGCCGTTCTTGTCCAGTTCGAACTGCAGCACCTGGCCATGCTTGAGCTGGCTGAACTGCTTGGCCTGCTTGTTGCTCGCCAGCAGGTCGTGGACGGCGTTGGCCGGCAGGCCGACCTTGTTGAACAGTGTGGAGAGCGTATCGCCGCGCGCCACGACTACCTCGCGGTGGCCGGGGGCCTTGTCTTCCTGTTTGGCAACAGCGGCGGGTTCCGGCTTGCTCTCGGGCTTGGCCTGGGCGGTGTCCGCTTCTTCGCCTTCGATCTGGGCGAAGGGCGAGTCGGTGTTTTGTTCGGATTGCACCAGTGGCGCGGCGCGGGATTCTTCCTTCAGCTGCTCGGCCGGGCTCTCCAGCTCCAGGCTGAGCGTGGTTTTCTTGGCTTCGACTTCGCTGGAAGGGAATACCAGCAAGGCCAGGCTGAGGAGAGCAGCGATGCCGCTGGCGGCCAACAGATGGCTTTTCGGATAAAGCGGGGGCGCTTTAGGCGTTTCGTTGGTCATAGGTGAGGTGACTTTGAAAAATGATGAAATGGAAAAGATGAATGACATGATGAAGATGAAATAACTGTATAAAATATAACCAAATCCATTCTCGCGCAAGGGCGCGTAGACGTTGCGTTGCGCTGTTCGGGTCACATTCCGTTGCGAAACTTGTATTTGATGGCCGATCTTGTATGGTTGGCTCCCCTTGAATCTGAGCCTTGCGGGTCTGTCTATGAAGTCTGTTGAAGAGCAGCTGGCGCTAATCAAGCGCGGTGCGGAAGAGGTACTGGTCGAGTCGGAACTGGTGGAGAAGCTCAAGCGCGGCCAACCGCTGCGTATCAAAGCGGGCTTCGACCCTACCGCGCCGGACCTGCACCTGGGCCACACGGTGCTGATCAACAAGCTGCGCCAGTTCCAGGATCTGGGCCATCAGGTCATCTTCCTGATTGGTGACTTCACCGGCATGATCGGCGACCCGAGCGGCAAGAGTGCCACTCGCCCGCCGCTGACACGCGAGCAGGTGCTGGATAACGCCGAGACTTATAAGCAGCAGGTGTTCAAGATCCTTGACCCGGCCAAGACCGAGGTCGCCTTCAACTCCACCTGGATGGATAAGCTCACGCCGGCCGATTTCATCCGCCTGGCCTCGCAGTACACGGTCGCGCGCATGCTCGAGCGTGATGACTTCGACAAGCGCTACAGCAGCAATCAGCCGATCGCGATCCATGAGTTCCTCTATCCGCTGGTACAGGGCTATGACTCGGTGGCGCTGAAGGCGGACGTCGAGCTGGGTGGCACGGATCAGAAGTTCAACCTGCTGATGGGGCGTGAACTGCAGCGCTCGTATGGTCAGGAGGCGCAGAACATCGTCACCATGCCGCTGCTCGAAGGGCTTGATGGCGTGAAGAAGATGTCCAAGTCGTTGGGCAACTATGTCGGTATCCAGGAAGCGCCGGGTGTGATGTTCAGTAAGCTCGTGTCGATTCCGGACACCTTGATGTGGCGTTACTTCGAACTGCTCAGCTTCCGTTCCATGGAGGAGATCGACCAGTTCCGTGCGGATGTGGCGCAGGGCGCGAATCCGCGCGACATCAAGATCAAGCTGGCGGAAGAAATTGTTGCGCGCTTCCATGGTGAGGAAGCTGCTGCCAATGCTCACCGTGCGGCGGGTAATCGGATGAAGGAAGGCGAGCTGCCTGAAGATCTGCCGGAGATCGAAGTCGCTGCGGCTGAGGACTTGCCGATTGCTGCCGTGTTGAACCGGGCTGGCCTGGTGAAAAACTCGGCTCAGGCGAGGGACCTGCTCAGTGCTGGCGCCGTTAAGGTTGATGGCGCAGTGGTTGAGCGTGATTTCATGTTTGTTCTGGGCGCTACTCACGTGTGCCAGGCGGGCAAGAAAGCCTTTGGCCGGGTTACCCTCAAGGCTGAGTGATCACTTGGCGGCATAGCTATATAGAAGCGGGGAGGCCGACAGGCCTCCCCGCTTTGTTTTCAGGCTGATGACACTTTCTTGAAATTAAAGGTTGACGGGGTTTCAGATCCCCTTATA